>JBAUXQ010000532.1:0-1697 GCA_049584355.1 Roseiarcus sp.
GTTCGAGGATGGCCTTCTCTCGTTCCTGCGGTCGAAGAACCCGGATGTTCTCGAGGCCATCCGCTCTTCCAGCGATCTGACGAGCGAGGTCGAGGCCAAGCTCAAGGCGGCGGTCGAGGCCTATTCAAAGAGCTTCGCCTGACATGGCCCGAACCTGCGCGCGGAGACGCTGAGCGATGCCGTCGCTAAAGGACCTCAGAAACCGGATCGCCTCCGTCAAATCGACGCAGAAGATCACCAAGGCGATGCAGATGGTCGCGGTTTCGAAACTGCGGCGGGCGCAAAGCGCGGTCGAAGCTGCGCGGCCTTACGCCGAGCAGGTCGAGGCGGTGCTGACCAATCTCGCCGGCGCCGCGACCGACGGCCAGGGCCCGCGCCTGCTCGCCGGCAGCGGATCGGATCAGGTTCATCTCTTGGTCGTTTGCACCGGCGAGCGCGGGCTTTGCGGCGCCTTCAACACCGCGATCGTGCGGCTCGCGCGCGACAAGGCGAGCGCGCTAGCGGGCGAGGGCAAGACGATCAAGATCCTCTGCGTCGGCAAGAAGGGCTACGATCAGCTGCGCCGGACCCATGAGAGGCAGATCCTGGAATTGATCGACTTGCGGGCGGTGCGCACGATCTCGTACCAGACCGCGCAACCGATCGCGGCCAAAGTGATCGAGCTGTTCGATAAGGGCGAGTTCGACGTCTGCACGCTCTTCTACTCGCGCTTCAAGTCGGTGATCGCGCAGATCCCGACCGCCCAACAGCTCATTCCGCCGGAGCTTGGTCCGAAGGACGAGAAGGCCCCGGTTTACGATTATGAGCCGGACGAAGGCGAAATCCTCGCCCAACTGCTGCCGCGGGCGGTAGCGGTGCGCATCTACCGCGGGTTGCTCGAGAACGCGGCCTCGTTCTTCGGCGCACAGATGAGCGCGATGGACAACGCCACCCGCAACGCCGGCGATATGGTGAAGAAGTACACGCTTCGCTACAACCGCACCCGCCAGGCGATGATCACGAAGGAACTGATCGAGATCATTTCGGGCGCCGAGGCGCTCTGACCGGGCCTCGCGCCTTACGCGGCGCGACAGATCGAGAATACGAGGACGAACACCAATGGCGGATATCCCCAATGCCACCGGCCGCATTACCCAGGTGATCGGCGCCGTCGTCGACGTGAAGTTCGACAGCTACCTGCCCCCAATTCTCAACGCGCTCGAGACGATCAACAACGGCAATCGCCTCGTGCTCGAAGTCGCCCAGCAGCTCGGCGAGAACACGGTGCGCTGCATTGCGATGGACATTTCCGAGGGCCTTGTGCGCGGCCAGGAGGTCACCGACACCGGCGAGCCGATCTCGGTCCCGGTTGGCGAGGGCACCCTCGGGCGCATCATGAACGTGGTCGGCGAACCCGTCGATGAAGCCGGGCCGATAAACATGGAGGCTCGCCGCGCGATTCATCAGCCAACCCCCACCTATGTCGAGCAATCGACCGATGCGCAGATTCTCATCACCGGCATCAAGGTTGTCGACCTGCTCGCGCCTTACGCCAAGGGCGGCAAGATCGGGCTGTTCGGCGGCGCCGGTGTAGGCAAGACGGTGCTCATCCAGGAATTGATCAACAACGTCGCCAAGACCCATGGCGGCAATTCGGTATTCGCCGGCGTCGGCGAGCGCACCCGCGAAGGTAATGACCTCTATCACGAGTTCATCGA
>JBAUXQ010000533.1:0-4872 GCA_049584355.1 Roseiarcus sp.
GGGTCAGTCTGGGCGCGCCGCTGGTGCGGGGCGGCGGCCAGGAGCGCGGCTATCGGGCGGGCACCGAAGCCGTGGCGGCGATCGCGGGCTTCGGCGCGGCTACGCGTGCGTCCCTCGCCGAGACGGCGAGCGAAGGGGCGCGGCTCGTTGGGCTGCGCGACCGTCTCGCCGAGGCCGTCCGCTCGGTCGCCATGGATGCCGTCATCTTCTCGGAGGCGGCGCCGCGCCTGCCCAACACCGTCTGCTTCGCTGCGCCTGGCGTCGAGGCGGCGACGCTGGTGATCGCGCTCGATCTCGCGGGCGTCGCGGTCAGCTCCGGTTCGGCCTGCTCGTCGGGCAAGGTGGCGCCGTCGCATGTGCTGGCGGCGATGGGCGTGAAGCCGGAGCTCGCGCGCGGCGCGATCCGCCTCAGCCTCGGCTGGGCGTCGGCGGAAGCCGACGTCGACCGCTTCGCCGAGGCCTTCCGCAGCGTGTTGGCGCGGATGCGGACGGCGCGCCGGGGCGCCGCGTGAGTCTCGGCCTGGGCGGTATCGCCGAGGCGTTCGCGGACCGCAACTTTCGCTGGTATTCGCTCGGCTCGATCATTTCCTGGCTGAGCTTCTTCGTGCAGGTCGTGGACCGCCTGGGACCTCACCCATTCGACTGCCTGGCTGGCGATCGTCGCCCTCGCCGACGCGACGGCCAATATTGTCTTGATGCCGATCGGGGGCGTGCTCGCTGACCGGCAGGACAGACTGCGCATGCTCTTGATCGCTTACGCCTGCGCCACCATTCAGGCGGCGATCCTCGCCGGGTTGGCGTTTACCGGCGCGCTGACGATCTGTGCCCTGACTGCTCTCGCGGCCCTCCATGGCGCGGCGCACGCGTTCTCCATCCCGGCCAACTACGGGCTGTTGCCCCGATTCATCGAGCCCCGCCGATTGTCCCCCGCCATCGCGGTCGGCGCGGCCTATAGCCAGTTGGGGCTCTTCGTCGGCCCGGCGCTCGCAGGCTGGATCATCCTGCGCTTCGGAACGCCCACGGCATTCGCCAGCAGTCTCTTTCTGCTGACCCGGCTTGCAGGCGCGATCGGGGTCGCGGCGGTCGGCGCCGCCGCGGCCGATTGGGGACTGAGAGGGCCTTTGCTGTGCGGGGCCGCCCTCGCGCTTGCGGCTTGGGGCTGGGCCGACACCGTTCGCCATCGGACTTCAGCGGCATTCTTGCCCCGGCGGATTCTGGCCGCGGAAGGCAAAGTCGGCTCCTAGGCGCGGTTGTAGCGGAAAAACTTGCATCCGATCGGCGCGCAGTGTACGAGGCGCGCTTCCTCTCAGTCCATCGTTTCATAGGCTTAAGGAGTCTCTATGGCTCGCGTCACCGTCGAAGATTGCATCGATAAGGTCGACAACCGATTTGATCTGGTTCTGATGGCCAGCCACCGCGCGCGGGCGATTTCGTCGGGCGCGCCGATCTCCGTTCAACGTGACAACGACAAGAATCCGGTCGTCGCGCTGCGCGAGATTGGCGACGGCAAGCTCTCGCCCGGCGACCTGCGCGAGGATGTCATCCACGCGCTGCAGAAGCACGTCGAGATCGACGAGCCGGAGGCCGAGGCGGCGCCGCCGATGGTCAATCCGGATCTGCAGAGCCAGATCGAGCTTGGCGTCGACGTTCAGTTCGACCGCATGACGGAAGAGGATTTGCTGCGCGGGCTCGAAGGCTTGACGCCGCCGCCGGAACCGGAGGACGATGGCGAGTAGGGACAGCCATTCTTCAAGCCCGCCGTCGCGACGCCGCTACGTCGCGCCGCATGATCCCGTCGGCCTGATTGGGCGCGGCGGGTTTTTTTTGCCCCCTATCCACAGCCACGCTCAAGTTTCGCGTGTTTCCTGTATTCAGCGGCCGGCGATTTGCTATCTTGGTGACAGAATCACTTGCGGTGCGGATCTCCGTTGGTTTGGCGGAGCCGAGCGGATGGTCCCAATCGCGACGCGCAAGAGGTTCGAAGGCGGCGAGGATGTACAGCCGACGCGTTGAGTGGGGGCCGAATTGAGCGAGGAATTCGTCAAGCCGTCGGATGCGACGGCGCGTACCGAACAAGCCGACGAGCGCCCTGTCGGACTGGTCGAGGTTGCCGGCCGGGTCAAATGGTTCGACGCCGCCAAGGGCTATGGTTTCATCGTGCCGGACAGCGGCGAGCCCGACGTGCTCATCCATGTCACGGTCCTGCGGCGCGACGGGTTCACGGCCATTCGCGAAGGCGCGCGCGTCGTCGCCGAGGCGCAACGGCGCGAGCGCGGGCTCCAGGTGTTCAGGGTGATCTCGATCTCCGAACCCGACGCGTCCATGCCCGATCCGCCCCCGGCGGCGCGCACCCGCGCGCAGGCAAGCACGGTCGGCGCGTTCGAGATCGTCATCGTCAAGTGGTTCAACCGCGCCCGCGGCTTCGGCTTCCTCACCCGCGGCGAGGGCACCGAGGACATTTTCGTCCATATGGAGACGCTGCGCCGCTACGGCTTCGTCGATCCGAAGCCCGGTGACAGCATGCTGGCGCGCTTCGGCCCGGGGCCGAAGGGGCTCATGGCGGCCGAGGTGCGGCCGCTCGACGGCTCGAAGATTCTGGCGCCGCACTGAGCGCCGTCTTCGCCGCCGCGCTTCGGGCCCATCCGCCGGCGGCGATGTCGCGGCTTGACGCGCCTTAAGCCTTGCTCTTGAACCCGGCGTCAGCGGCGTCGCGCATTTTGACGCCGAGCGAGCGAGGAGCGGCGGATGGGAGCGATCGGAGTTCGGCTATGGGCGGCGTTGTCGTTGGTCGTCATCGTCGCTCTCTCTGCCGGCGGCGCGGCCCGCGGCGATGGGCTCGAGGCGTTGCGGATCGTGACCGCCTCCGGAACGCACGACTTTCAAGTCGAGATCGCCAGGGACGACGCGAGCCGGGCGCGCGGGCTGATGGACCGCAGGTTCATGCCCGCCGACCATGGCATGCTGTTCGAATTCGACCGCGAAGCGCCTGAAGCCTTCTGGATGAAGGACACTTACATCCCCCTCGATATGATCTTTATTTCCCGAGCGGGGATCGTGACGAACATCGTCGCCAATGCCGAACCCCTGTCCGAGCGCGCCATTCCCTCCGGCCCTCCATGCATGGCGGTGCTCGAATTGAACGGCGGCGCGGCCGCCAGGATCGGCCTTAAGGTCGGCGACAAGGTTCGTCATCCGTTCTTCAAGCCGTGAGCCGCAGCGACCGCGTTGCATCCGCCGCCAGGATTGCTACACTCGTTTGACAAATGCCGCCGCGGACGGCCGCGGCGTCGGCGGGGATTGGTTTGAGTCAAGTCTCGACGTGGAGTTCTGAGCCCGGGTTTCGCGCGCCATTTTCGAGTCCCGAAAGCCAGCCGGCCGGCGCGCGCAATGGCCGGGGCGGGACTTATGCGGCGCTGGATCTGGGCACCAACAATTGCCGGCTGCTGGTCGCGCGGCCGACCGCCGAGGGATTCCGGGTCATCGATGCGTTCTCGCGCATCGTTCGCCTGGGCGAGGGGCTCTCCCTGACCGGTCGCTTGAGCGAAGCGGCGATCGCACGCACGATCGAGGCGTTGAAGGTGTGCCGCGACAAGATGGCGGCGCGGGGCGTGACCCGGGCCCGCACCATCGCCACCGAGGCCTGCCGCTCGGCCGCCAACGGGCCGGCCTTCATCGCGACGGTTCGGGAGCGGGTCGGGATCGAGCTCGAAATCGTCGACCGCGAGACCGAGGCCCATCTCGCCGCCGCCGGCGTCGGCGATCTCGCCGACAAGGAGGCCCGCTCGACGGTGATGTTCGACATCGGCGGCGGATCGTCCGAGATCATCTGGCTCGCCTTCGATCCCCGCGCGGCGCGCGGAGCGAACGGGGTCAAGGCCTGGGAATCGCTGAGACTCGGCGTCGTGTCGCTGGCCGAGACGTTCGGCGGCGTCGACGTGAGCGACGAAGCCTTCGCCGCCATGACCGCTTACGTTTCGGACGCGCTCGCGCCCTTCGTCGCCAAAGTGGCGAACGAGGCGCGCTGCGCGCGGTTCCATCTCCTCGGCACGTCGGGGACGGTGACGACCATCGCCGGGGTGCATCTGAACCTCGCGCGCTACGACCGGCGCGCGGTCGACGGCCTCTGGCTCGGCCGGGTGGAGGTCGACGGGGCGATCAAGCGGCTGCGCGCCATGAGCTACGCCGAGCGCGCCGCCAACGCCTGCATCGGCCACGAGCGCGCCGACCTGGTGCTCGCCGGCTGCGCCATTCTCGAAGCGATCCGGGCGCATTTCCCCGCCGAGCGCCTGCGCATCGCCGACCGGGGCCTGCGCGAGGGCATCCTGAGCCACATGATGCGCGACGACGGGGTCGGCCCGCACCGGCGCAGCCGCTGGTGACGAAGAGCGGCGGCTCGGGGCGCGAAGGCGGCCGGGCGCTTAAAGTCCGGGTGAAGACCGCCCGAAAACGCTCGCTCGCTTCGACGCTGTGGCTCGAACGCCAGCTCAACGACCCCTACGTCGCCCAGGCGCGCCGCGAAGGCTACCGCTCGCGCGCCGCCTATAAGCTGATCGAGATCGACGACAAATATAAGCTCCTGAGCCCCGGCCAGCGCATCGTCGATCTGGGCGCCGCGCCTGGCGGCTGGAGCCAGGTCGCGGCGGCGCGGGTTCAACCGCGCGAGGGCAGGGGCCGGGTGATCGCGATCGATGTTCTGGAGATGGATGCGATCGAAGGGGTCGAGTTCCGGCGCCTGGATTTCCACGACCCCGAGGCGCCGGCGCGCTTACGCGAATGGCTCGGCGGCGTGGCCGACGGCGTTCTCTCCGACATGGCGGCAAACGCCACCGGCCACCGCAAGACGGATCAGCTGCGCATTGTCGGCCTCGTCGA
>JBAUXQ010000534.1:0-2441 GCA_049584355.1 Roseiarcus sp.
GGATCGTAGGACGCGCCCGTCTCCTTGAGAAGATCGTTCAGCGCGCTCAGGTCGGCCGAGATGAGATAGTCGGATCCCTGCGGCGTCACCGTCACGAGAGGGGACGCGCCGGCCTGCGCCGCAGGCAGATATTTGGCGATCAGAGCTCTGAGCGCATCCGCCCCCTCGGGCGTGGCGGGCCGATCAGCGGCGAGCGCGGGAAACGCGCATAGCGCCGCCGCGGCCAACGACGCGAGCGCGAAACGGCGACGCGATCGGCTCCGACAGAAGCGGTTGGGAGGCATAGGGCGGCCTTTTCGGTTCAGCGAGGATATACCCGAGCGTGCGCCAGCCTATTCCAGATTCTGCGCCGCTGCGCGACAAATTCCGCCGCCGGCGACGCCCGGCTGCGGCTCGTCAGCCTCGCTCCTTACCGAGCCGGCAGTGCGGCTGGCGAGCGATTTTTCGGCGCTTGCGCCCTTGCCACGCCGGCCTTCACCGCCTCCTGCACCTTCTCGAACGCGCGCACTTCGATCTGCCGAACGCGCTCGCGCGATACGCCGAATTCAGCCGACAGCTCCTCGAGCGTGATCGGCTCGTCGGCGAGCCGGCGGGCCTCAAAAATCCTTCGCTCGCGCGGATTGAGAACGGAGAGCGCGCTGCGCAGCGCGTCCATGCGCACGTCCGATTCCTCGCGGTCGGCGAGTTGCGATTCCTGATCTGCGCTGTCGTCAACCAGCCAGTCCTGCCACTCGCCTTCGCCGCCGTCGCGCAGCGGCGCATTGAGCGAGGCGTCGCCGCCGAGGCGCCGGTTCATGTCAATGACGTCCTGCTTGCCGACGCCGAGCCGCTTCGAGATCGATTCGACCTGATCGTCGCGCAGGTCGCCGTCGTCGAGGGCCGAAATCCGGCTCTTGGCCTTGCGCAGATTGAAGAACAGCTTCTTCTGGCTCGCCGTCGTGCCCATCTTCACCAGCGACCATGACCGCAGGATGTATTCCTGGATCGACGCCCGGATCCACCACATGGCGTAAGTCGCCAGCTTGAAGCCCTTGTCCGGCTCGAAACGCTTGACCGCCTGCATGAGGCCGACGTTGCCTTCTGAAATCACCTCGCCGATCGGCAGTCCGTAGCCGCGATAACCCATCGCGATCTTGGCCACCAGCCGCAAATGCGAGGTGACGAGCTTGTGCGCGGCCTCGCGGTCGCCATGCTCGCGCCAGCGCTTGGCGAGCATGTATTCCTCTTGCGGCTCCAGCATCGGGAACCGCTTGATCTCTTGCAGGTAGCGGGCAAGTCCGGATTCGCCCGCAATGATGGGAAGCGACGCAGCCATGTTTTCCTCTGGATCGGAGCCCGGTTCCTGGCCGTCTCCGTCGGCGCTAGGGCCGGATGGATATATTGTGGTCGAGCAAGCGTGGCCGAAAAAGGGCCGCGGCTACCTAGGTATTCGTCGCCAATACGAAATTGTTTCACCGTCGCCGCGGCCGAAGAAAGACGTCAGGCCGCCCGCGTGGCTCGTAATGCAATGAGCAGATGAGAGAAATCTTCCGGTGGAGGACTCTCGAAGCGAAGCGGCGCGCCCGTCGCCGGATGCTCGAAGCCCAGTATCGATGCGTGCAAAGCCTGGCGCCCCAACCCTGCGAGCGCGGCCCTCGCGGCCTCGCTGAGCCGCGCTGCCTTGGTGTTGAACCCCGCTCCATAAACCGAATCGCCCAGGAGCGGATGACCGATCGAGGCCATGTGGACGCGGATCTGATGGGTCCGGCCGGTCTCGAGCCGGCAGGCGACGAGGCTCGACGGACCGAAAGCCTCCATTAGCCGCCAATGGGTCGTGGCGTGGCGGCCGCGCTCCTCGGCGGCGACCGCCATCTTTTCCCGATGGCGCGGATCGCGGCCGATCGGCGCCGCGATCTTGCCGGCGGCGGCGTCGAAGCGGCCCCAGACGAGCGCGAGATATTCGCGCTCGAGCGAGCCGGTGCGGCCGTGATCGGCGAACAGCCCGGCCAGGCCCCGATGGGCCGCGTCCGTTTTCGCGGCGACCAGAAGCCCTGAGGTGTCCTTATCGAGCCGGTGCACGATTCCCGGCCGCCTGACGCCGCCGACGCCCGAGAGGCTCGCCCCGCAGTGGCGGATCAGCGCGTTGACGAGCGTGCCCGCCGCATGGCCCGGCGCTGGATGGACGACAAGCCCGGCCGGCTTGTCGATCACGATCAGATGCTCGTCCTCGAAAACGACGGCAAGGGGCAGGTCCTCGCCGACGAGCGGCGAATCTTCCGCCGGCGGCGCCTCGAAGGCGATCCGAGCGCCCTCAACGACCCGCAGCGACGGATCAAGCGCCATGCTGCCGTCGACGCTCACTTCGCCGGCCTCGATCAGCGCCTTGAGCCGGGTGCGCGACAGCGCAATTCGGCGCGCGGCCGCGGCGCCGCCCAGGAAGCGGTCGAGCCGCTCGCCCGCGC
>JBAUXQ010000535.1:0-5503 GCA_049584355.1 Roseiarcus sp.
GCCGGCGCGCTGGTGCATGTCTATTCCGACGGCTCGATCCATCTCAATCACGGCGGCACGGAGATGGGGCAGGGGCTGTTCACCAAGGTCGCCCAGATCGTCGCCGAAGAGTTCGGCGTGCCGCTTCATTTCGTGCGCATCACCGCAACCAACACCGCAAAGGTTCCCAATGCTTCGCCGACCGCCGCATCGTCCGGGACAGACCTTAACGGCATGGCGGCAAAGATCGCGGCCGGCGCGATCAGAGAGAGGATGACCGCTTTCGCCGCGAGCGCCTGGAATATCGCGCCCGAAGCGATCGAGTTCCGCGACGGACGCGTGTTCGCCGGCAACATCTCGATGAGCTTCGGTGAGCTCGCCAAGGCCTGCCGCCTGGCGCGCGTGCAGCTGTCGCACGCCGGCTATTACAAGACGCCGGAAATTCATTGGGATCGTCTGAAGGCGAAAGGGCGTCCGTTCCTCTACTTCGCCTACGGCGCCGCCTGCTCCGAAGTCGTGATCGACACGCTGACCGGCGAGATGCGGGTCTTGCGCGCCGATCTCCTCCACGACGTGGGCGCCTCGATCAATCCGGGCATCGACACGGGGCAAGTCGAAGGCGCATTCATTCAGGGCATGGGCTGGCTGACCACCGAGGAGCTCGTCTACGACGCCGATGGACGGCTGCAGACCCACGCGCCCGCAACCTACAAGATCCCGGTCGCGTCCGACACGCCTCCGATCTTCAATACCCGGCTCTACACCCGACCCAATCCGACGCCGAGCATCTACCGCTCGAAGGCGGTCGGCGAACCTCCGCTCATGCACGGCATTTCGGTCTATTCGGCGATCCTCGACGCGGTGCATGCAATCAATCCCAGTGGGCATCCGAAGCTCGATCCGCCATGCACGCCGGAATCGATCCTCAAAGCGATCGCGTCGCTGAACGGGGCGGGTTGAGGCCGAGCCATGCGGGCCTTTCGCCGCCTCATCGACGCGATTGAAGCCGAAGGCTCGGCGGCGCTGGTGACACTTGCCCGGGTCGAAGGTTCGAGTCCGCGCGAAGCGGGGGCGCGGATGGTGGTGAGGCCGTCCGGCGGCTTTTACGGCACGATCGGCGGTGGGGCGCTGGAATTCGCGGCGCTCGACGCGGCTCAGGCGGCGCTGAGAGCCGGCCGCGGGCCGGCTTTCCGCCGCTCGCTGGCGCTTGGGCCCGAGCTTGGGCAATGCTGCGGCGGGCGGGTCGAATGGCGGGTCGAAACATTTGACGCGCGCGATCTCGACGATCTTTCGAGCTTGGCGATCGCCGATGGCGGAGGCTCGGCGACGCTCAGGGCGCGCCTGGGGTCGGACGGCAGGATCGAACGGGCGTTGAGACCAGTCGAGGACGAGGAGCCCCGAGGGACGCGTCAGCCGGGCGACGGGGGATGGATCGAGCCGATCGGGACGAACGCACGCGCAGTCTACCTGTTCGGCGCGGGGCACGTCGGACGGGCGCTCGCGCTCGCCCTCGCGCCGCTGCCGTTCGCGGTGCGCTGGATCGACTCGCGGCGCGACGCGTTTCCGGCCGTGGCGCCCGCCAACGTGGCGCTGGTCTTCGCACCGGAGCCGGCCCCGGAGATCGCCAGCGCGCCCGATGGCGCGCTGGTTATCGTCATGACCCATTCCCACGCGCTCGATCTCGAGATTGTCGCCGCGGCGCTCAGCGCCGGGCGCTTCGGCTTCGTCGGGTTGATCGGTTCGTCGACCAAGCGGGCGCGGTTCCTGAGCCAGATGCGGGCGGCGGGCGTGTCTGAGGCCGCGCTCGCCCGCCTGGTATGCCCGATCGGGGTCGCAGACCTCGAATCGAAGGATCCCGCGGTGATCGCCGCCTCGACCGCCGCGCAGGTCCTGATCGTCAGCGAGAGGTTCGGCGCGGAGACGCGCGCGCCCTCGCGTCTGGCGCAGGGCTAGGGTGTTTCACGGGAAACAGAAGACCCGAATGATCCATCCTTGTCATGTAGTATCATCCAAATCAAATCCAAATTTAGCCAAATTCAGCCAAATTCAGCCAAGCCGAGCCAAAGAATATCAAAGAAAAACACTTGGATGTCCTTGGATTCTCTTGTCCGAATTGAGCCTTTTCAATCGGTTATGCTGACCCCCTGGGGCAAAAAAGATTCCTTTGCCTCTCCCTTCCCCTCGCCGTTGACCTTCGCGCCGGCCGCTGCGGCGCCTTGCCTGGGGAGTTGAGGTGGCCATTTCGGATGAGCTTTCCCGCTTTTCATGTCCGTCGCTGCAAGGCCGCGCCGCGCGGCCATTGAATGGAAATGCGAGCAGCATAGCATGGATCTGGAAAAACAGAAAGACAATTGTGGCCTGAGATTCCGCCCGCTCGCGATAACCAGCTGACAATGAGAACGAATATCGGACGCGTTGGCTTGGGTCCGAGAGCGGCCTCGCCGATCGGACATTTGCTATTTCTGTCTTTTGCCGCGGGCTCGAGGCCGGTCTTTTTCAACTGCCGGAGCCGTAGATCACGACGTGACTACTGATTAGGCCCGCTACTTCGAGCCGCGCTTGCGGGCGATGCGTTTGCGCTTGGCGGGCGCCTTGGCTTTCGCCCTGGTTTTGGTCGGAGGCGCGATGCGGGCCTCGATGTCCGAGCCGTTGGACTTCAGGCGCTCGGCAATGCGGCCGACTTCCTCGTCGGTGAGAATCGCCGGCCGGCCGACGGAAAGCGCGATCGCGTAGAGCCTGGCGAGCGTTTCGAGTTCCCGCGCCCGGACGAGCGCGGCCTCGAGGGTCGCACCGGTCGTCAGCGCGCTATAGTTGCTGAGCAGGACCGCGTGGCTTTGGCCAAGCGCCTCTAGCGTCAGGCCCGCGAGCTCCGTCGTCCCGGCCGGGGCATATTTGGCGCAGCGCACGATGGGACCGCCGAACAGCGCGATCATCGAATGGGCGGCGGGGATATCCTTGCGCGCCATCGCCAGCGCGGTGGCGAAAGGCGACTGGAAGCGCACGATCGCGCCGATGTCGGGGCGGGCGCGGGCGATCTCGAGGTGAATGCGCCATTCGGCCGACGGCTTCGACGGGCCTTTCCAGGAGCCGTACTCGCCGACCAGCGGCATGCGCACGATCATCGCCGGCTGCAGGCTTGTGTTGCTCGCGCCGCTCGGGGTGATCAGGAGCGAATCATCGGTGCGCGCCGAAATGTCGCCGCCCGCAGCGGCGCCGAGCCCAGCGGCGGCGAAGCTCGCGCTGTGGGCGATGATCGATGCGCGCAGAGCCTTCTCGTTCGCCGCCATGTCCCCCGCTTTCGCTCAGATCGAAAGCGCTTTTGACGGCGGATCGGTGAGGAAATCAAGCGGCAGTTCATACGCGCGGGGGCGATCGCTTAAGTTAACGTCGGCAACCTGCTTGCCTCGCCGCGTCCCCACGACCACGCCTCCAGCGTGCGTAGTGGTGGGGGCGGCGTTTCAAGCCCATCGTGTTGGTGCGGGTCCGCGTATAATGCCTCGGTCAGGAGAGATAAGTGTCAGGCAAAATGTCGCAATCGCATTCCGCCAACCTGTTCGATCTCATGGAGGCGCGGGCGCCGCATCCGGAGAAGCTCGCGCTCGAGACCGCCGACGCAATGGCGCTTACCTACGGCGAGCTTTTCGCGCGCTCCGCGCGGGCGGCGCGCGCGCTGGCCACGCTAGGGGTCAGGCCCGGCGACCGGGTCGCGGCGCAGATCGAAAAATCGACGGACGTGATTGTGGTCGCGCTTGCGTGCCTTCGCGCCGGCGCGGTCTTGCTGCCGTTGAACACCGCCTATACGCTCGCCGAGCTCGAATATTTTCTCGGCGACGCCGAGCCTGCGCTCACTCTCTGCCGGCCCGAGTGGTTGGAGCCGGTTCGAGCGCTCGCGCTGAAGCTCGGCTTGCGGCGGGTCGAAAGCCTCGGCGCGAAGCGCGACGGAACCTTCGCTGAGGCGATCGCCGCCGCCCCGGCCGCGTTCGAGACGGTCCCGCGCGCGAGCGGCGATTTGGCGGCGATCCTCTACACCTCGGGCACGACCGGCCGCTCGAAGGGCGCGATGCTGACGCACGAGAATCTCGCGTCGAACGCGCTGACTTTGATCGACTGTTGGCGCTTTACCTCCACGGACAGGCTCATTCACGCGCTGCCGGTTTTTCATACCCACGGGCTGTTCGTGGCGGTCAATGTCGCGCTCATCTCGGGGGCGACGATGATCTTCATGAGCAAGTTCGATCCGGACGCGGTGATCGCGGCGATGCCCGAAGCGACGTCAATGATGGGGGTGCCGACGTTCTATACCCGCCTGCTCGACCATCCCGGCCTTGATCGCGGGACTTGCGCCAACATGCGTCTCTTCGTCTCCGGTTCGGCGCCGCTGCTCGCCGAGACTCACCACGCCTGGCGCGAGCGGACCGGCTTTTCGATCCTCGAGCGCTACGGCATGACCGAAACCAACATGATCACGTCGAACCCATACGACGCCGAACGCCGGCCGGGAACAGTCGGCTTTGCGCTGCCGGGAGTGAGCGTGCGGATCGCGCACCCGGACGACGGAGCGCCGGTTCGGGCCGGCGAGGTCGGCGTCATCGAGGTCAAGGGGCCCAACGTGTTCGCCGGCTATTGGCGGATGCCGGAGAAGACGGCGCAGGAGTTTCGCGCCGACGGTTATTTCATCACCGGCGATCTCGCCCGAGTCGATCGGGACGGCTATATCCATATCGTCGGCCGCGCGAAGGACCTGGTGATCTCCGGCGGCTTCAACGTCTATCCCAAGGAGGTCGAGAGCGAGATCGACGCGATCGAGGGCGTGTTCGAGAGCGCCGTGTTCGGCGTCGCCCACGCCGATTTCGGCGAGGGCGTGACGGCGGCCGTCGTCCCTCGTCCGGGAGCGGCGCTGACCGAGCAGGCGATCCTGACCGCGCTCGGCAGCCGGCTGGCCAAGTTCAAGGCCCCCAAGCGCATCGTCATCGTCGAGTCGCTGCCGCGCAATGCGATGGGGAAGGTGCAGAAGGCGGCGCTGCGGGAAGCTTACAAGGACATCTACCGCGCTTAGAACGGATTGCACTGTGACAGATTCACGCCCTCGTCCGGAGCGGCGCCGAAGGCGCGTCTCGAAGGACGTTCCAGTGTGCGACGCCTGTTCGGCGCTGACCGGAGCGCCCTTCGAGGCCGCTGCGCGGCTCCTCAGAACGATGTCGGTGGGGAACGCGTCACACCCAACTGCAAACGCGCTTAGGAACCCGATCCGGGGAAGGGCGTCGCCACCCGCCGAAGCGAACGGGGGTCGCCCATGAACGCGCCCGAAGGCGCTCACGCCCATGATCACGCAGAGGCTCATGGACATGGTCACGCGGCGGCGAGCTTCGGCAGGGCCTTCGCGATCGGCATTGCTCTCAACCTTGGGTTCGTGATCGTCGAGGCGATCTTCGGAATCTTGAGCAACTCCGTCGCCTTGCTGGCCGACGCAGGCCACAATGTCAGCGACGTGCTGGCTCTGGCGGTCGCGTGGCTGGCGAGCGAA
>JBAUXQ010000536.1:0-2433 GCA_049584355.1 Roseiarcus sp.
CTCTGGGTGTTCTGAAACACGAAGATGATCAGCGCGGCGACAAACACCACCACGATCGCCAGATAGATCCAACGCACGGGAAAGATCTCCTTGTCCCGAGAAGCGGCTGGTCGCGCATCGCCGTTCCAGCCTTGGACGGGTCAGGCGGCTTGGCGCAGCCCCATGCCGAGTCCGATCCAGCTCGCGCCGGCGAAGACCAGATCGACGCCGAGAAAGATTCCGAGCGTCCAAAGCGAGGAGACCGGCCAATGGACCAGGATGATGACGCCGAGCAACAGCGTGATCAGGCCGGAGACGACGACCCAGATCCAGGGCGACCCGTGTTGCATATTGAACCCGAGGAAGATCCGCACGATGCCGGAGGCGACCAACGCTGCGCCGAGGATGAGCGTCAGCCACACTGCTGTCAGCAGCGGATTGTCGAAAGCGACAAAGCCGGCGATGATATAGAGGACGCCAAGGGCGAGCCAGAACAGGAACCTTCCCCAGGTCTTGATCTGGAACGCGCTGATGACTTCGAAAACGCCGGCGATCAGCATCATGATGCCGACGACATAGACGCTGGCGATGGTCGCCATGACGACGCTGCCAAGCGCAATCACGCCGGCGATGACGTAGACGACCCCCAGCGCGACGATCCAGCCCCACTTGGCCCTGAGCGGCGCGAGCGCCCCGCTCGGCCCCAGCCCTAAAGCCGATGCAGTGTTCGTCATGGCGTTTGTCCCCAATTGATTCTGCGCGCGACGCCGGGAGCCCGCGGCTGCCCTGACCCGCGCTTCGCGACGCAATCTACCACAATCGGCAGTGATGAGAAGCGCGCGTTTTTGCCGCAGCCGAAACGACCGCCGCGGGGCCCTGTCGCCGGGGCCCGACGCCTGCGCGCCCGTTCTCAGGCCTTGGCGCCGATCCAGTCTCTCAGCCGAGGCATGAGCATGAACGAGGCGGCTTCGTTCGAATCGGCCAGATAGTCGCGCGCGGCGCGCGAAAGCCGCTCGACCAGCGATTTCTTGTAGCCCTTCTCGCCAGGATCGAGCGGGATTGTGGTGACGACCACGAGGACGCGCTGCTCGCTGCCGTCGTGAGCCTTTGCGGTCCAAACCTTGGCGCCCCTGGCCAGAGGATGAGAGAATGCCATTAACAATTGCCCCGTGTACTATACCCGTCAGCCTAGGGGATCAGCGCGCCGCGCGCGCGTCAAGCCCCACCTTGGCTTACCGGTCACCTGCCGGGGCGATTGGCCGCGGCAGCCCCCGGGTTATCGAGCGCCTAACGTCTGCCGCGGGAATCGAGCAGCCTCAGCGCGAGCCAGACCGGCACGACGACCATCGCGCCGGTCAAGAGGATTCGGCCGACCTGACGGATGTCGGTAAACCCGAGCTCAACCATGCGTCTCATCGCGCGCATGGCGTCGCCGAACAACGACGCCGGATCGAAACCGAAAGTCTCCAGAACGATTCCAACGACGAAGGAGACGACAATCAGCCGCACGGCGACGATCGCCGGCGACCCGCCGGCGAAGCGGCCGACGACATTGTTGGTCATGACCGACGACCTCGACTGGCGATTGGCCTCACGGACGGCAGCCTCGCTTGCCGCCGCCCGCCGCGAGTCTATACGTCCGACGGCGGTTTAACGCCACCCGTCACGACTTGGGAAACGGGACGACCGAGGGCGACTTCGGCTGCGGAGATTCTTCCGATTGGCCGCCGACCTCCTTGCCGTTGATGGTCAGGCGGCCGTGCGAGACGCTGAGCTTGACATGCCCGCCGTCCCGAATGTCGCCGGCGAGCAGCATCTGCGCCAGAGGGTCCTGGACCCATTTCTGGATCACCCGCTTCAGCGGACGGGCGCCATAGGTCGGATCGTAACCCTTCTCGGCCAGCCATAGCCGCGCCTTGGCGTCGAGGGAAAGCGTGATCTTGCGGTCCTCCAGCAGCCGATTGAGCCGGCGCAACTGGATGTCGACGATGTCGCCCATGTCCTCGCGCCTGAGCCGATGGAAGAGGATGATCTCGTCGATGCGATTGAGGAACTCGGGCCGGAAATGGGCGCGCACCACGCTCATCACTTCCTTCTCGACCGTCTTCGTATCCTCGCCTTCCGGCAGATTGACGAGGTATTCGGAGCCGAGGTTCGAGGTCATCACGATCAGCACGTTGCGGAAATCGACTGTGCGGCCCTGGCCGTCGGTCAGCCGCCCGTCGTCGAGCACCTGCAACAGGACGTTGAACACGTCCGGATGCGCCTTCTCGATCTCGTCGAACAGGACGACCTGATAGGGCCTGCGGCGCACCGCCTCGGTGAGCGCGCCGCCCTCCTCATAGCCGACATAGCCGGGCGGCGCGCCGATGAGCCGCGCGACCGAGTGCTTCTCCATGTATTCCGACATGTCGATGCGCACGAGCGCGCTGTCGTCGTCGAACAGGAACGCGG
>JBAUXQ010000537.1:0-2838 GCA_049584355.1 Roseiarcus sp.
GCTTGTGTTTGACCTAAGGCTCAAAGAAGGCGCGCGCGCCATCGGGGCGGGCAATCCCGATGCCGCGTCGCAGGCCGACATCACGGGAGCTCCGCGGGGTATGCCGGTCGATATCGGCGCCTACCGCTATGACCACGGGAAATAGGTTTCGCGTCGACTCGCTGGATAGGCTGCGTTGTCTTCGGTCGCGAACCATCCCTCAAACAGGCTCATTCGACGGGCTTTTGACCCGTTCTGTGCTTATGAAAAGTGTCAGGAGTGTCAAATCGCTTTGAACCGTCTCCCCGTTTTCGCGTTGAAGGCTAGCCCCCCTTTGGTGACGGGCTCAGACGCGCCGGAGCCACCCCGGCGGAGCTGGGTCGGGTTGCGCAGCCGGGGTGGCTCCGGCTTCCAGAGGGCGCTGCGTGTGGACGCGCTCAAGCCCGGTTCTTGAAGCGCCAGCTCTCGTTGCCAGTCTCGATGATATCGCAGTGGTGCGTAAGCCGGTCGAGCATGGCGGTCGTCATCTTCGCGTCGCCGAAGACCTGCGGCCAGTCGGCAAAGGCGAGATTCGTGGTGATGACAATGGACGTGTTCTCATAGAGCTTGCTGATCAGATGGAAGAGCAGTTGCGCGCCGGACTGGCTGAAGGGCAGATAACCGAGTTCGTCGATCACGACGAGGTCGTGGCGCAACAGAGCCTCGACGATCCGTCCGCTCTTTCCGGCGGCCTTTTCCTGCTCGAGCTGGTTGACGAGATCGACGAGGTTGAAGAATCGGCCTCTCGCCCGCGCCCGGATGACGGCGGCGGCGATGGCGATAGCCAGGTGGGTTTTCCCCGTGCCCGTTCCGCCGATCAGAATGAGGTTACGTTTGGCCTCGATGAAGTCGCCGCCGGCGAGTTCTCGGATTTGGCCTTCGTCGACCGGGGTATCATCGAACACGAAGGCGTCGAGGTCTTTTAGCATCGGGAACCTGGCGCCGCTGATCCGATAGTTGATGGATCGCGACTGGCGATGCGTGACCTCGGCTCGGATCAGGCTGGCCAAGAGAGGATAAAGCTCCTCGCGCCGGTTCAACCCCTTGCCGGCGATCTCGTCGAAGCTGGCGCGCATGCCATAGAGCTTGAGGCTGGTCATGGCCTCGATGATCTGGTGACGTTCCATCAGGCGGCTTCCTTTCCCTTGCGCAGATTGTCGTAACGGGCGCAGTCGGCGATCGGCTCGGCCTTAAGCTTGAGGGCGTCCGGCGTCGTGATGCTTGGCGGTATCGGCGGTTGGCGCTTGCGGGCGAGAATCGCCATGACGACGTCGCCGTTGGCGATTCCAGCCTCCAATGCCTCGGCGCAGGCGTCCGCGACAGCGGCAATGCCGTCTTCCGGCACACGCGCGAGAATCTTCACGAACTGGCGATCGCCATCGACGTGGTGCTGAAGCTTGGCCCGCACGGATGACAGCGGCGCGGGCAAATCCCAGTCCTTGAACGGCGCGCCATTGCGCAAGGCGCCAGGTTTGCGCGTCAGCACCGGCAGATAGTGCCAGGGATCGTAGACCACCTGATCGCGCCCGAACCGGCGCGGATGATCGGCCACCATCTCGTCATCGAGCAGAACGAGGATCCGATCGGCATAGACGCGCACGAGAACGCTGCGTCCGGCCGCCCTGGCGTCGATGCTGTATTTGTTGCGATCATGAGTAATCAGGCAGGTTGTCGTCGCCCGCATCGGCTTCTCGACGAAGCCGGCGAACGGTCCCAGAAAAGGCATCAGGCTCGCCTTCTCCTCCTCGAACACCTCGAAGATCGTCCGATCGCGGAACTCGGGATGCTTGGTGCGTTTGGCGTAGGCGACGCATTGATCGACCAGCCAGGCGTTCAGCTCGTCGAGCGTCTTCACCTTGGGCTTGGGGCGGAACAGGAGGTCGCGGATCGTGCCGACCTGGTTCTCGACTTGGCCCTTCTCCCAACCCGACGCCGGCGTGCAGGCGACCGGTTCGACCAGATGGTGCGAGCATAATTGCAGGAAACGCCGATTGTACTCGCGCGCCCGGCCGACGAAGACCGTCTCCACCGCGGTCTTCATGTTGTCGTAGATGCCGCGACGGCAGACCCCGCCATAGAAGGCGAACGCCTTGTCATGCGCGTCGAAGACCATCTCCTGCGTCTCGCGCGGATAGGCGCGCACGATCGGCATGCGGCTGTATGAAAGCCGCATCTGTGCAAGCTTGACCGTCAGAGGAAGGCTCTGAAGCTCGATGCCCTCATGGCTCCAGTCGAACTGATAGGCTTCGCCAGGATCGAACCGCAGCGGGATGAAGGCTTGCGCCGGCGTTCGCGCGCGATCGGCGCGCCAAGCCTTCACAAAACGGTGGACGCTGTCATGGGCGCCGTCGTAACCGCGACCTCGCAGTTCCTCGAACAGGCGGATCGTCGAGCGCCGTTCGCGTCGCGGCAGCTTGTCTTCGGATTCGAGGATCTCGGTCAGCGCCTCGACCCATAACCCCAGCTTACGCTGGGGCTGGACCTCCCGCTTGTAGCTGAACTCCGTCGCGCCCGAACGCAGAACCTTGCGGACCGTGTCCCGCGCGACCCCAAGCTCTCGCGCGATCCGTTTGATCCCTTTGCAGTTCTGAAAATGCTCGAACCGGATCCGCGCGATCGTCTCCACACCCGTCATCCCCCGACCCCTCCGCAAAACCGGAAGGGTCGTTCAAAACCAAAAACGGGGGGCTACGATTCAAGGCGAAAACGCCCCTCAAGGGGGACAACATTCCATGCGATCTCACAACCGTTGTGGTCGCATAGCTCTAAACTTTGGCTTACAGACCCGCGTGAAACGAGGCTTCGTTTGCGCCCTAGGGC
>JBAUXQ010000538.1:0-5816 GCA_049584355.1 Roseiarcus sp.
GAGGTAAACTCCGCCCGCGCCATCGCCGAACAGGTCCAAAGCCTCGGCCGCCAACTTGCGGGTCGCCTCGAGGTCGCGAGGCTCGCCGCTGGCCTCGAACAGCGCCAGCGCAGCGCGGGCCATCGACGCGTAATCGTCGATGAGGGCCCGGGCGCCGGGATGTCCCTCCCGCCAGGCGTGCAGAAGCCGGCCGTCGCCGCCCTGGAGCTTCGCCGAGACAAAATCGAACGCGGCGCGCGCGGTTGTAAGCCAGTCCGGCTCGTCGAACACGGCGCTCGCGCGCGCCAGCGCGGCGATCGTCAAGCCGTTCCAGTCGGCCAGGACCTTGTCGTCGCGGCCGGGCTTGGGGCGCGCCTCGCGGACGGCGAACAGCTTCGCCCGCGACGCGGCGAACTCGGCCTCCTCCTCGGACGAACCACGCGGACTGACGCGGCGCAGCACCGTCCTGCCTTCCCAGTTTCCCCCGCGCTTGACGTCATAGGCGGCCTTGAAGCGGGCCGCAGCGCCGCCGAGCGCGGCATCGATCTCGTCCTCCCGCCAGACATAGAAGAGGCCTTCCTCGCCGTCCTGATCGGCGTCGAGGGAAGCGGCGAAGGCGTCGCCGACCCGCATCTCGCGCGTCAGCCAGCCGACCGTCTCGCGCGCGCGAGCGGCGAATGTCGGATCGGGCCATAGCGAGTGGACCAGCGCAAGCAATTCAAGGATTTGCGCGTTGTCGTAGAGCATCTTCTCGAAGTGCGGCACGAGCCATTCGGCGTCGGTCGAGTAGCGCGCGTAGCCGCCGGCGAGATGGTCGTAGATGCCGCCGGCGTTCATCGCCTCGAGCATGGCGCGCAAAGCTTCGCCGAAGGCCGGCTCGCGGCGGCGAAACATCTCGTTCCAGAAAAAGCGAAAGACCGGCGCGTTGGGGAATTTGGGCGCGCCACGGAGGCCGCCGTGAACGGGATCGACCGCGCTCAGCAACGCATCGCCGATCCGGGTCAGATCCTCAGGCGTCACGCCCGGCCCGGGGTTTAATGTCGACAGCGTCGCGAGGTGGTCGGTGAGCGTAAGGCCGCGCCGCTCCATCTCTTCCCGGCGCGTGCGCCAGGCCGCGTCGACGGATTCGAGAACCTGCCGGAACGAGGGGCGGCCCCAGCGCGGCTCGGGCGGCCAATAGGTGCCCCCTAACATCGGCTGGCCGTCGGGCGTAAGGAACATGGTCAGCGGCCATCCGCCCTGCTGGCCGAGCGCGTGGAGCGCGGTCATATAGATATGGTCGATGTCGGGCCGCTCCTCGCGATCGACCTTAATGTTGACGAACAACTCATTCATGAGTCGAGCGGTTTCCGCATTCTCGAACGACTCATGCGCCATCACGTGGCACCAGTGGCAGGCGGCATAGCCGATCGACAGCAGGATCGGGCAGTCCCGCCGCTTGGCCTCCGCCAGGGCGGCTGACCCCCACGGGCGCCAATGCACCGGATTGCGCGCATGCTGCAAGAGATAGGGCGACGTCTCGCCGGCGAGGAGATTGCGGCCGGCCTCCATGAATACCCTCCGCCTCGCCCCTCAAGCCGCCAGCGCGGAACCCTTGTAGGGCCGGGTCGCTGACCCGGCCTCGGCGGGGTCGACGACCCCGCCCTACAGTTACGGTCGCTGGCCGCTTCGGCCGCGATCAGCAAGCGCGCTACCGGAGCGCCGCCTTCAGCATAGCCTTGAACCGGCCCGAGTCGAGCGTCCATAGGATGTCGGCGCCTTCGTGCTCGCCGGCCGCGGCGTTCCAGACGTGGGCGTTGTTGGCGTCGGCGTTGACGTTGAGGCGGTCGACGACGGTCATGCCGCGGGTGAGCTCGCTTTCGCTTTCGATCGCCACCCGGTGACGGGACCATGAGAGGCCGACCGAGCGGTCGAGCGCGACCGCCATCGCGGTCGGATCGGCGAGCGAAAGCCCGATCTCGCCGGTCTGGACGCGATAGGCGTCGCGGGCGCGGCTGTTCGATTCAATGGCGAATTTGGCCTTCGCCGTGCCGAGCGCCTCGATCGCGGCGATTTCGTCGTCAGTCAGCACCGACGGGCCGCGCGAGACGTGCCAGCCGACCATCTCGATCGGGAGCTTCGAGCGGAAGACGGCGCGCGCCGCTTCGGGATCGACCCAGATGTTGTATTCCGCCGCCGGCGTCACGTTGCCCTCGCAGTTGGGCGCGCCGCCCATCACCACGCAGCGGCCGATCCTTTCCGCGAGCTTTGGATCGTGCGCGAGCGCCAGCGCGATATTGGTCAAAGGCCCGAGCGTCACCAGCGTCAGGCCGGGCTCGGCCTCGGCGAGGCGCAGGATCGCTTCGACCGCCGACTCGCGCTCGGGCGCGCGCTTCGGGGCCGGGTAGCCGCGGTCGCCGAGGCCGTCTTTGCCATGGAACCAGTGGGCGTGCTCATGCGCGCGGGTCAGCGGCCGGTCGGCGCCCATGAAGACCGGGACATCGGCATTGCAGATCTCGGCGGTCAGAAGAGCGTTCGAGGTCGCCTGTTCGAGGCCGACGTTGCCGGCGACGGTCGTCAGGCCAAGCATCCGCAGGTCCGGCGCCGCCAACGCCATCATGATCGCGACCGCGTCGTCGGAGGCGGTGTCGGTGTCGATAAGGAAATTGCGCATGGAGCGTGCCTGTCGTCGAAGCTGATAATTCCCTTGGGCTTCCAGATGTCAGCGCTTACCGCTGTTCCTCAGCATGAGGGGTGGACTGCGCAGCATAGCCTGACCCTCGCGGGAACAGCGAGCGCCCCAGGTCCCGCGCCATCAGGCGTCAGACTTTGGCTGGAAAAGTGCGCCAAGGATCTTTCGGGTCACGTAGGCTTCGCTCGACCAATAGCCGATGATCTTGGGAATCGAGTCATCGACGTCGGCAACGCGCCGTTCATAGAAGATATGGCAGGCCGGCTCCGGCAGACCGGCTGAGTTCTCGAAGTTCTGCGACGGGACGAAACCAACGCTCAGGGGGCCGGACGCCATGAACGCGACCGCAGGATTGCGGCAATGCGGGCAGATTCCGCGCTTCAGCGCAGGCGGCCGCCGGTAGCTGCGAAATTCGATGGCGCGCCTGTCAGAGAACGCGATCGACCGCGCCCAAAAGAACGTCACGTCCGCAAAAGGCTTTCGATACACGGTCTGACAGATCGTGCAGTGGCAGAAGAAGCGCCCGATCGGCTCGCCCTTCACGGCGAAGCGCGTGGCGCCGCACAGGCAGGCACAGTCTTGCTTCAAAGATCGCCTCCCAGTCTTGCGCCGCGTCACGCCGTCGCCCGGAGGCGTGAGAACCCCCGGTCGAGGTCGGCTTGCAAATCCTCGATGTCCTCCAGGCCGACGCTGAAGCGAACCGTCGGGCCGCCGGGGGCGAAGCGCGTCGCAGTGCGGGTGTGCGTGCAGTCGAACGGAACGGCGAGGCTCTCGTAGCCGCCCCACGAATAGCCGAGGCCGAACAGCTCGAGCCCATCGAGGAACGCCGCGACGCCGGCCTCCGACACGGGCTTCAGCACAATCGAAAAGAGGCCGGAGGAGCCGGTGAAGTCGCGCTTCCAAAGCGCGTGGCCCGGATGATCGGGCAGGGCGGGGTGGATGACGCGAAGCACTTCGGGCCGGTCGCTGAGCCACTGCGCAAGCGCCAGCCCCTGGCGTTCCGCCTCCCGCAGGCGAAGCTCCATCGTGCGCAGGCCGCGAAGCGCGAGAAACACGTCCTCTGCGCCGGGCGGGATCGCCATCAGGTGGATCGTGCGGTGAAGCCGCTCGAACCATTGCTCGTTCCCCGACACGAGGCCGAGCAGCAGGTCCGCGTGACCCGAGAGATATTTGGTGCCCGCCTCGACCGCGAGATCGACGCCATGGGCGTGGGGCGAAAAGAAAAGCGGCGTCGCCCAGGTGTTGTCCATGATGACGCAGGCGCCGCGCGCGTGCGCGACCTCGGCGATCGCGGGAATGTCCTGGACCTCGAGCGTCAGCGAGCCGGGAGATTCCGTGAGCACCGCCCTGGTGTTCGGGCGCATCAGCGCATCGATCCCGGCGCCGATGGTCGGGTCATAGTAGCTCGTCTCGATCCCGAAGCGACGCAGAGCCTTATCGGCGAAGGCGCGCGACGGTTCGTACACCGAGTCCGTCATCAAGAGATGGTCGCCGGCCTTGAGCGCCGTCATCAGCGCAACGATGATCGCCGCCAGGCCCGACGGCGCCAGCACCGTCCCCGCCCCGCCCGCCAGCTCGCTCCACGCCGATGACAGCGCCTCGGTCGTCGGCGTGCCGCGGGTGCCGTAGGTGAAGCGCTGGGCGCGGCTCTTCAGCGTCGCGACGTCGGGATAGAGCACGGTCGAACCGCGAAACGGCGGCACATTGACGAAGCCCTGCGAGAATTCGACGTCGCGGCCGAGATTCACCAGGCGTGAGCGGCGCCTCAAGCTGGCGCGCGTTTCATCGGTAAGCTTGGCCATTGGGTCCTAGGGCGCCGCGCCCGTCGCGCATTCAGGCCGCATGATCAATCCGATACGGTCGAACAAGAAGATCGGCCGAAATTTTCCATGCTTTGCTGATCTTGTGAATCATTTCGACCGTAAGCGCCCGCCGGCGCGAGAGGATTTCCGACGCGCGCGAGCGTGAGCCTAAGAGCTCGGCAAGTTCCGCCTGGGTGTGTCCCAACTCCTCGATCGCATGGTTGAGGACGTCGATCGGATCGAAGTTTTCGTCGATATCGATGGGCCATCGCTTTTCTTCGTAGGCGTCGACCAGGGCGAGAAGCACATCCAGCCTTTCACCCTCCTCCGATCCCTCGGGCGCTCCCCAGCAAGCATCGATGTCGTTGAGCGCGGCCCGGTGATCTTCGTCGGTGCGAATCGGCCGGATCTCCATCCAATGACTCCTTAGAACAGCGACACGGTCAATGCGTCGACGCGATCGTATTCGGCATGCGTGCCGACGAACTTAATGAACGCGGCCTGCCGACGGAAATCGAACGCGACCACCAGACGGTAGTTTCCTCCCGCGACTTCGAATCGGACGCGCTCACGGTTCAGCGCCTTGCATTTTGGAGCCGCCCTTTGGACTTCGTCCGCGGATGTCCAGTGAGCGGCCCTGACGCGTTTCAACCAACGTTCCAAAGCAACCTTAGTCTCCGGGTGGGCGCTCCAAAAGCCGACGAGCGTATTTCGGGCAATGACCCGCATACGGCGGCATATCATGTTCCCGATCCGGGAACAAACGCTCGCGGGCCGAATTCCGGGCGGTCTCCTCCGTGTGACAATCAGCCTTGAGTCGGCCTCATTGACATCGGCAGGCGCTCCCCACAATGAGGCGAGCGTGCCGTAGCTTGGCGCCGTTCCGACGGTCAGTTTTCAATGAGGAGATAGTCATGCGATCGCTTGTTGCTTGGCTTGCCGGAGCGGCGTTCGGCGCCGCGGCCGCTGTATCCGCGAACGCGGGCACGCTTGATCAGGTCAAGGCGCGGGGCCAGTTGATCTGCGGCGCCAATCCGGGCCTGGCCGGCTTCGGCCTGCCGGACGACCAGGGGGTCTACAAGGGCCTCGACGTCGACGAGTGCCGGGCGATCGCCGCGGCGATTTTCAACGATCCGACGAAGGTCAAATTCCTGCCGATCAACGCCAAGGACCGGCCGACGATCCTGGCTTCGGGTGAGATCGACGTCCTGATCCGCAACACCACCTGGACGCTGTCGCGCCAGACCGGCGGCATGTTCTTCACCGGCATCAATTATTACGACGGCCAGGGCTTCATGGTGCGCAAGAAGCTCGGGATCGATTCGGCGCTGAAGCTCGACGGCGCTTCGGTCTGCGTCCAGCAG
>JBAUXQ010000539.1:0-3167 GCA_049584355.1 Roseiarcus sp.
CCGATCTTGGCGAGGTGCAGCGACGCGACCTTTTCGTCGAGGTGCTTGGGCAGGGTGTAGACCTGCTTCTTGTATTCGCCGGGCTTGGTGAAGAGCTCGATCTGAGCCAACGTCTGGTTGGTGAACGAGGCCGACATCACGAACGAGGGGTGGCCCGTGGCGTTGCCCAGGTTCACAAGCCGGCCTTCGGACAGCAGGATGATCTTCTTGCCGTCCGGGAATTCGATCTCGTCGACCTGCGGCTTCACGTTATTCCATTTGTAATTGCGCAAAGACGAAACCTGGATCTCCGAATCGAAATGGCCGATGTTGGCGACGATCGCTCGGTCGTGCATAGCGCGCATGTGGTCAAGGGTGATGACGTCGACATTGCCGGTCGCGGTGACGAAAATGTCGGCGCGCGGCGCGGCCTCTTCCATGGTCGTCACCTCGTAGCCTTCCATCGCCGCCTGCAACGCGCAGATCGGATCGACCTCGCTCACCATCACCCGGCAGCCGGCGTTGCGTAAGGACGCCGCCGAGCCCTTGCCGACGTCGCCGAAGCCGGCGACCATCGCGACCTTGCCCGCCATCATCACGTCGGTGCCGCGGCGGATGCCGTCGACCAGCGATTCGCGGCAACCGTAAAGGTTGTCGAACTTCGACTTGGTCACACTGTCGTTGACGTTGATCGCCGGCCACAGGAGCTTGCCTTCCTTGGCCATAACATAGAGGCGATGGACGCCGGTGGTCGTCTCCTCGGTGACGCCGCGGATCGAGGCGGCGTTCTTGCCATACCAGCCGGG
This sequence comes from Roseiarcus sp., assembly GCA_049584355.1. Lineage (GTDB taxonomy): Bacteria > Pseudomonadota > Alphaproteobacteria > Rhizobiales > Beijerinckiaceae > Roseiarcus. The sequence continues at coordinate 786 of JBAUXQ010000539.1, forward strand.
CTTCGACTTGAGCCGCGCCTTGATCGCCGCGTACAGAACCTCCTCTTCCTCGTTCGACGCGGTGTCGAGGAACTTGACGTCGCCCTTTTCGGCGCGGGCGCCAAGGTGAATGAGGAGCGTCGCGTCGCCGCCGTCGTCAAGGATCATGTTGGGCGAGCCGCCATCGGCCCATTCGAAGATGCGATGGGTATAGTCCCAATAGTCCTTGAGGCTCTCGCCCTTGACCGCGAATACCGGCGTGCCCGTGGCCGCGATCGCCGCCGCCGCGTGGTCCTGGGTCGAATAGATGTTGCACGAGGCCCAGCGCACGTCGGCGCCGAGCGCCTGCAGGGTCTCGATCAGGACGGCGGTCTGGATCGTCATGTGCAGCGAGCCGGCGATGCGCGCGCCCTTCAAGGGCTGCCTTGCGGCATATTCGGCCCGTGTCGCCATCAGGCCGGGCATCTCGGTCTCGGCGATGGCGATCTCTTTTCGCCCGAAAGCGGCAAGCCCCAGATCGGCGATGGCGTAGTCGGCGGCTTTAGTCGGGGCTTTGGTCGTGGCGGTCATGCGGACGTAATTCCCTCACTAGGTTCGGGCGTCTCTTAGCAGCGCCACCGGGAGCGTGCAATAAACATATAAGCAACTCTTTATATCATTTTTCGCCCAGAATCTTTGCCTTCGACTGTGACACAAGCGTGACATTTGGCTTAATTAATTGATACGACTGGACAATCTCCCCTGTTGCAGTGCAAAGCTAACGCCGCTAAGGGACAGACGCGGTCGGCGCGATCGTTGCGGTCGAATTCGATCCGGGCCATGCTATGAAGCAGAATGCTTAAAGCAAAAAACGAGCCGCGGCGTCGATCGCGGGTTTGTGCGGGTGTGCGGTGAAGGGCTTGCGGTAGGTATGGCGCTCTCGGCCAAACTGACGATGCGGCAGGGCCAGACTATGGTTCTGACGCCGCAGCTGCTGCAGGCGATCAAGCTGTTGCAGATGCCCAACCTCGAACTGACCCAGTTCATCGAGAACGAATTGGCGAGTAATCCGTTGCTCGAGCGTGCGGAGGAGCGAGAGGACCCTTATTCGGAACCGCCCGATGACGCGGGCGATGCGGAAGCGCCCCCCAAGCCAGGCGACTGGGCGACGGACGCGCTTGAGACGGACGCAGCGGGCCTCGCAGCCAACCTCGGCACCGAGGTCGATAACGCCTTCGATTCTGACCGCACCGCTCCGGCTCTCAAATCCCCGCCGTCCGACGGCATGAGCGCGCACTCCTGGACAGGCGTCGGCGCCGCATCGGACGCCGGTGAAGCTCCTGACCTCGAGGCCTATGTCGCCGAAACGCTCACCCTTCGCGAGCATCTTGAGCGTCAGGCCGCGATTCTTCTCGCGGATCCAGCCGAGCGCCTCGTCGGCATCGCGCTGATCGACGCCTTGAACGAGGCGGGATACTTCGTCGGCTCGACCGCCGAAATGGCCGGGCAACTGGGTGTCCCCATTGAACGGGTCGAGCGCGTGCTCACGCGAATGCAGGCGCTCGAGCCCACCGGGGTGTTTGCGCGTTCGCTCGCCGAGTGCCTTGCGCTCCAGCTCAAGGAGCACGACCGTTTCGATCCGGCGATGCAAGCCCTGATTGAGAACCTGCCCGCGCTCGCCAGGCGCGACTTTCCGGCGCTGCGCCGAGTCTGCGGCGTCGATGATGACGACCTCAGCGACATGATCGCCGAGATCCGGCGCCTCGAGCCCAAGCCCGGGCGCGCCTTTGGCGATCCGCCGCCCCCGCCGGCGATCCCTGACGTCTATGTCACGCCGGCGCCAGATTTCGGGTGGCGGGTCGAGCTGAACACGAGGGCGCTGCCGCGCGTGCTCGTCAATGAGGTCTATGCGGCCGAGATCCGGCGCGGCGCCAAGCGCGACGAGGACAGGCAGTACGTCTCGACCCAGCTGCAGGCGGCCAACTGGCTGACCAAGAGCCTCGAGCAGCGCGCGCGCACCATCCTGAACGTCGCGAGCGAGATCGTGCGGCGGCAGGATTCCTTCCTGCTCGAAGGCGTCTCGCGCCTCAAGCCGCTCAATCTGAAGATGATCGGCGAAGCCATCGGCGTCCACGAATCGACGGTCTCGCGCGCGACCGCCCACAAGTTTATTCAGACGCCGCGCGGCCTGTTCGAGATGAAGTATTTCTTCACCGCCGCGATCGCCTCGAGCGAGCCCGGCCAAGCTCATTCGGCCGAGGCCGTGCGCCAGCGCATCCGCCAGATGATCGACGACGAAAACCCGGAAGAGGTGCTCTCCGACGACGTGATCGTCGAACGCCTGCGCAAGGCGGAGATCCTCGTCGCCCGTCGCACGGTGGCCAAGTATCGCGACAGCCTCAGAATCCCTTCGTCGGTCGAGAG
>JBAUXQ010000540.1:0-4884 GCA_049584355.1 Roseiarcus sp.
GGACAAAATGAGGCCCGTGATCTGGGCCGCTGCGCTCGACTTCTTCGTACTGCGGCGCGGGGAGCCCGCGCGATTGGGCCCATTCCTGGACCGCGGTCTTCGCGTCCCGCGCGACGTCGGCGGCGATCCTCTCGCCCCAGGCGTTGACGATCAGCGTCGCAGCCGCCTCGAAGCCGCCGTCGACGAACACCGCTCCGATCAGGGATTCGCACACGTCGGAGAGGATCGCGGCCTTCTTGCGGCCGCCGCCCCGCGCTTCGCCTAAGCCCAGCGCGACATGCGGCCCGACATCCCACTGGGCGGCGATCTCGGCGCAGGTCTCGCGGCGCACGAGCTTGGCGAACCGCATTGACAGTTCGCCCTCGCTCGCCTGGGGAAAGGCCTGATAGAGCCGTCCCGCGATGGCGACGCCGAGCACCCGGTCGCCGAGGAATTCGAGACGCTGGTAGGACAGCGCCCGTCCCTGCCCGCCCGCGCTTTGCGCCGAGAGATGGGTCAAGGCGACCTTGGCGAGCCCCGGATCGCGGAAGCTGTAGCCGAGCCGGGACTCCAAGGCGGACAATTCCGCTCGCGGCTGTTTGTTCATTGAGCAACCGATCGGGGATGGGCCGCGCCACGGCGCCGCCTGACAGCAGTCGGGAAACGGGAACGACGGCCGGCCCGACTATAACGCCTTCGGGCCTGTCGCGGGAGCCTTCGGCCGGCCGCTAGCGCACTCGCTGGAAGATGCGGCTCCACCGCACCGTCCACGGCCACCGCCACACCTCCCACGCCGGCGTTCCCTCGTCGATGGAGAAGAAGATGACCTCGGCCCTGCCGATCAGGTTCTCGAACGGCACGTAGCCGACGCCGCCCTGATCTCCCGCTAGCCTTGAATCGCTCGAATTGTCGCGGTTGTCGCCCATCATGAAATAATGTCCGGGCGGCACCTCGTAGACCTTGGTGTTGTCGAAAGTTCCCTCGTCGCCGTCGATCTGAATGATCTTATGCTGGACCCCGCCGGGAAGCGTCTCGAGGTACTGCGGGGCCTCCATCGGCTTGTTGAAGTGATTGACGGTCAGAAAGGGCGCGATCGGCTCGCGCGGGACCTCCTCGCCGTTGATGAAGAGCCGCCCGTGCTGGACCTGGATCTTGTCGCCGGGCAGGCCGATCAGCCGCTTGATGTAATCGGTCTGACCATCGCTCGGCAGCTTGAACACGATAATGTCGCCGCGCTTCGGCTCGGAGGCGAATATGCGGCCGGGCATCGCCTGGGGGTCGAGATCGAGAAAGCTCGGCAGCGAGAAATGCGAGTAGCCGTAGGCGTATTTGGAGACGAACAGGTAGTCGCCGACGAGCAGCGTCGGCACCAGCGAGCCTGAGGGAATGTTGAACGGCTGGAACAAGACCGTGCGCACCACCAGCGCGATCAGCAGCGCTTCGATGATGACCTTGATGGTTTCCCACCAGCCCTCCTCCTTCTTGGCGGGCGTGATGGCGGCCTCGGCGGGCTTCAGGCTCGGTTCGATCATTCGGGTCAATACGCCCTTCCTTGTTTCGTCCGGAAATCGGCCGGCGCCGGCCGGGCGCGCCTCCTATACAAGGGCGGTCAGCCTGCGCCAAGCACCGGCTGGTGGCGCGTAAACTTGGCGCAAGAAAGGCCGCAGCCCGGCTTCACGGTAAGAGAATGAGCGAGCCCGTCGTTTCGCGCTTCTCGAGCGCGGCATGAGCGTCAGCGGCTTGGGCGAGCGGCCATTTCCCGCCGATCTGGATCTTGACGTCGCCGCGCTCGACGACGCGAAACAGCTCGCGCGCCATCTTTTCGGCCCGGGCGCGATCCGCCATGAACGTGAACAGGGTCGGGCGGGTCGCGAACAGCGAGCCCTTCTGCGCCAAAAGACCGATGTTGAAGGCCTCGATCCCGCCGGAGGCGGAGCCGAAGCTCACGAACACCCCAAACGGCCTGAGGCAGTCGAGCGACGCCGGGAAAGTCGCTTTGCCGACGCCGTCGTAGACCACATCGCATTTCGCACCCTTGGTGATCTCGTCCACCCGCTTCGGGAAATCCTCGTCGCGGTAGAGGATCGTGTGCTTTGCGCCCGCCTTCTTGGCGAGCGCTGCCTTTTCCGCCGAACCGACGCAGCCGATGACCGTTGCGCCCAGCGCCTTGCCCCATTGGCAGAGGATGAGCCCCACACCGCCGGCCGCGGCGTGGACCAGCATCGTGTCGCCCTCTTTCACCCGATAGGTCTGGCGCAGGAGATATTGCGCCGTGAGGCCCTTGAGCATCATCGCTGCGGCTGTCTCATAGGAAATCGACTTCGGCAGCTTGAACAGCAATCGAGCCTCGATGTTGCGCTCATCGGCGTACCCCCCGGTCGCGCCGGAATAGACGACACGGTCGCCGGGTTTCAGTCCCGTCACCTCCGGCCCGACCTCGACCACGTCCCCCGCGCCCTCCCCGCCCGGCGTGAACGGCAGGGATGCTTGCGCATAGAAGCCGGTGCGCTGATAGACATCCATGTAGTTGACGCCGATTGCGCGCTGGCGCAGCCTGACCTCGCCCTTGCCCGGCGGCGGGAGCTCGACCTCCTCGAGGCGCATGACTTCCGGACCGCCTGGTTGATGGATGCGGATGGCGCGCATTGTTTCCTCTGATCGTTGATTGCTGCGCCGGTGTCAGGCTTGCCAGCGCCAAGCCCCGACCTTATAGCATCGCGCCGATCCGGCTGAACCGGAATCTGAGATAAGCCCGCGCCCATCGTCTAGCGGTCCAGGACGCCGCCCTTTCACGGCGGAAACGCGGGTTCGATCCCCGCTGGGCGCGCCAAGAAAATCAACGACCTAGATGGAAATGTCCGCAGGCTCTCGACTCCGCTGCAAGCGAGTGCTTCGATACCGGCGCTGAGGCAATCTTTGGCGCAAAGGCAACCCCAATGCTTCGAGTCACAGCGCTGGTATCGGTCTCTATCGCAATGCAAAGCGCCGCGATGGCGGAAGACGCCAAGCAACAAGACACCGTCGAGGTCCACGGCAAGGCGCTTCAGCTCAGTTGCGCCGAGTGGAAGCGCAATCAGGACGGATCGTGGACGAGCATTGGAGCGCTTCTGGTCGGGACAGACACGTTGAAGAACGTAACCTTGCGTGACGGAAAGGAAACCAAAGTCTTAGACGCGAAGTGTCAAAACCCGTCGAGCCCATCTGCCGCCCCGTCGCAAAGCAGCGATACAACACGGCATACGAGGCATAAGTATCACCCTGCGGATTCTGCCCCGGGCACGTAAAGGCGCCGCGCGGCCCGGACATGATCGCGCGTTTCGCCGATCGTTCTATCTTCGCTGGGCTTTCTCGCGCGCAAAGACTTCGCGGCCTTCGCGATCCAGGATGCGCAATCCAATCGTCTGAGGCGGCCACTCGGTATTCGCGGCGGCGACGATCGCAGCGGACGCGTCAGCCGCCTGAATGTGTTTCTCCGTCAAATTCGGCGGGCCACAATCATGCGTCCCGCAAACAAATTGGATCCGGAATTCCTGCGGCCGGTCAGGAGCGATCCACGTCGGCTCGGCGACTGAACCAAATTCCAGGAGTGTCTGGTCGGTCGCGGCTTCGAGTGCGGCGCGCTTGGGAGTCCGACGGGCGACGACCGATACAACGCGTCCCCACTCTCGCGCCGTTCCGGCGCTATTGGCCTCTCGTTCCCGCCGGCGGGCTTCCGCCGCGGCCTCCACGCCGAACTCACTGATCAGCATGCCCGCCACCGCGTGTATCCGCTGAATCCTCTCTAGGTGCCAGAGCAACCATGCAAGCATGTGCGCTTCCCTCGTCTCGACGCCGGAGCCGTCCGTTCGCGCTGGCGTCGCGGCGGCAAATGCGCGTTTGGCCAGACCGACCAAAATCTCGCCGCGTCACATTCGTCCCTTGCGACGCCCTTGGAGGCCGCCACGGCTGACCGCCAAGCCCGTCCGGGTCAAATCACGCCCTGGCGACAGCGCATCCATTCCCCAACGGAACGTTCAATATTCGGCCAAGCCCATTGCCAGAAAATTAACGCCCGTCAAAACCAAGGCATGCATGCTTCTGCGGCGGGCTGAAGCCGTTGGCTCGGAAAAGACAGGAGCGGTTCTTCTCGTCGTGCGCGACGAAGCCGAGTGGTCTGGTTGGCCCGCGCCAGCGGCGGTCCTGAAGGCGGCGCCATAGGGCTATTCTCGCTCTGGAACCGGCACGTTGAACCCGTTCAGCGTCGTCGACACCATGGCGTAGAGACCGACGAGATAGATCATCTCGTTGGTCCCGTGCTGACCAAAGGTTTCGACGGCGCGCCGGTAGATCGGCTCCGGCAATGTGCCGCCGCGGACGAGCTTATAGGCGAGATCGAAGGCGACGGTTTCCTCGGCCGTCAGATCGTCCGGCTTCAGGTCCGCCACCAGCGACGCCAGCCGCTCCGGCTTCATGCCCTCGCGCTCGGCGACGGCGATATGGGCGTAGATCTCGTAAGCCGCGTCGAACCGTGCGCCGACCACCAGGATGACGATCTGGCGCACGTTATCGGGAAGGATCGCGTTCGCGGTCATCGCCAGGGTCAAATCCCAGATCGCCTTGCCGATCCCCGGCTCGTGCAGCCATGGATTCCACGGGCCCATCAAGGCGCCGTTCTCGCTGAGGACCTTGAAGGCGTTGAAGTTGCTGGTGATGCCCTTGCGCATGTCGTCGTAGAGCGATTTCTGCTGCGGCGTGAGGTCCGCGGGGGCGATCAGGGGTAAGCGCATAAGCAATCCTCCAGTTCAAGCGTTGGCGACTCGATACATTTTCACCTTGAAATGACAATTCAGCCAGCCTGCGGAAAGCCGCGGCGCCGAAACCGATCCTCTTCCTCACCCCGTGCGGCCCGCACCCATGGTATAAGAT
>JBAUXQ010000541.1:0-3968 GCA_049584355.1 Roseiarcus sp.
AAGCCGCCTCGTTCATGCTCATGCCTCGGCTGAGAGACTGGATCGGCGCCAAGGCCTGAGAACGGGCGCGCAGGCGTCGGGCCCCGGCGACAGGGCCCCGTGGCGGTCGTTTCGGCTGCGGCAAAAACGCGCGCTTCTCATGAATGCCGATTGTGGTAGATTGCGTCGCGAAGCGCGGGTCAGGGCAGCCGCGAGGCTCCCGGCGTCGCGCGCCGCATCAATTGGGGAGAAACGCCATGACGAACGCAGCATCGGCTTTAGGGCTGGGACCGAGCGGGGCGCTCGCGCCGCTCAGGGCCAAGTGGGGCTGGATCGTCGCCCTGGGCGTCGTTTACGTGATCGCCGGCGTGATCGCGCTCGGCAGCGTCGTAATGGCGACCATAGCGGCGGTGTGGGTAGTTGGCATCATGATGATCATCGCCGGCGTCTTCGAGGTCATCAGCGCGTTCCAGGTTAGGACCTGGGGGCGCTTTTTATTCTGGCTCATTCTCGGAGTTCTCTACATTTTCGCAGGGTTGGTCGTTTGGGACAACCCGCTGTTCTCCGCGATATGGCTGACGCTCATTCTCGGCGCGGCGTTGGTCGCATCCGGCATCGTGCGAATCTTTCTGGGCTTCAACATGCAGGGCGGGACGCCGTGGGGTTGGGTCGTCGCTTCGGGAGTAATCACGCTGCTGCTCGGCGTGGTCATCCTCGCGCACTGGCCTTACTCTGGTCTCTACGCGCTGGGAATCATTCTCGGCGTCGATCTCGTATTCGCCGGCGCGAGCTGGATCGGGCTCGGCATGGGTCTGCGCCAACTCGCCTGAACGGTGATCGCGGACGCCTCGACGCGCTGCAGCCCGGTCTGAGGCGAAACGGCGGTCTGCGGCCGGCCGCTTCTCGGGACAAGGAGATCTTTCCCGTGCGCTGGATATATCTTGCAATCGTGGTCGTCTTTGTCGCCGCGCTGATCATCTTCGTGTTTCAGAACACCCAGAGCGTCGACGTGTCCTTCCTCGCGCTTGGCGTCACTTTGCCGCTCGCCGTTCTCGTGCTCGTCGCCTACGTGCTCGGGGCGCTAAGCGGCGGCAGCCTGTACGCGCTTCTGCGGCGATCGGTTGCAGGGTCGCGGCGCTCCGCCTGAAGGGCGTATCTGATCATGCGCGCCATGGTCCTGCGACGACCCGGCGAACGGCTGGCGATGGAGGAGCGGCCCGATCCGGCGCCCGGACCGGGGCAGATTCGGATTCGGATCGAAGCCTGCGGCGTCTGCCGCACCGACCTGCATGTCGTCGACGGCGAGTTGCCCGATCCCAAGTTGCCGATTGTGCCGGGGCACGAGATTGTCGGCCGCGTCGAGGCGGTCGGCGAAGGCGTCGACCTCAAGCTCGGGGCGCGGGTCGGTGTGGCTTGGCTCGGCCATGCCGACGGGACCTGCTCCTATTGCAGAAGCGGGCGCGAGAACCTTTGCGATCGTCCGCTGTTCACCGGTTATACCCGCGACGGCGGCTACGCCACCCATACGATCGCCGAGGCGGCGTTTGTCTTCCCGCTGCCCGATGACCTCGACCCGGTTGGGGCCGCGCCGCTGCTTTGCGCCGGCCTCATCGGCTGGCGCTCGCTCAAAATGGCCGGGGACGGGCGGACCATCGGCATCTATGGCTTCGGCGCTGCGGCGCACATCATTTCCCAGGTCTGCCGCTGGCAGGGGCGGCGCGTGTTCGCTTTCACCCGGCCCGGCGACGTCGCCGGTCAGGCGTTCGCCCGCTCGATGGGCGCCGAATGGGCAGGCGGATCGGACGATGCGCCGCCGGCGCCGCTCGACGCCGCCATTCTGTTCGCACCGGTCGGCGCGCTGGTTCCGAGCGCCCTGGCCGCCGTGCGCAAGGGCGGGCGGGTCGTCTGCGGCGGCATTCACATGAGCGACATCCCTTCGTTCCCCTATCGGCTGTTGTGGGAGGAGCGCAGCGTCGCCTCGGTCGCCAATCTGACCCGCGCCGACGGCCGGGAGTTTCTGGCGCTCGCGCCTGAGGCGAAGGTGCGAACGACGACCACACCCTATCCGCTCGACAAAGCCAACGAGGCGCTCGACGATTTGCGCAGGGGCAGGCTTGAAGGCGCGGCGGTGATCACGCCCTGAGGCGCGTCATCGACCGCTACTCCAATCCGAGTACGGACACCTTGGCGGTGGTGATCTCGGTCGGCCACAGGATTTCGGTGAGGCCGGTGGCGGCGGCGACCTTTTGCTTGCCATCGACCGCATAGGTGATGACGCCGCCGCCAACGGCGCCGCCAATTTTCTGGCCCCACAATTTGCGCCCGTCGGCCGAGTCGAGGGCATAGAAATTACCGCCCATGTCGCCGAAGAAAACCACGCCGCCGGCGGTCGGCGTCATGCCGCTCTGAATCGGATAATTCGTCTTCGCCCGCCATTTCCATATCCCGGTGTCGGCGTCGACGGCGGTGACGAAGCCCGCCCAGTCGAAGACCGGGTCGCCCTCGCCCCAGGTGTTGAATGGATTGAGCGAATCTTCGCCCGACCAGGGGGCGCCCGGCGCGGTGTCGGCGATCTTCTCGGGCGGCTCAAGCGTGACGGTCGTGCACCAGTCGACCTCGCCGACATAGATGAGATTGTTCTGCGGGTCGTAGCCCGGCCCGTTCCACTCGGCGCCGCCGGTCGATCCGGGACAGAAATGGACGGGCTTGCCGACCTCGAACGGCGCGGTCTCGTTCTCCATTCGTGTCATCGGCTGGCGGTAGAGGACGTCGCCGGATGCGAGGTCGATGCCGTAGAGATGGCCATCCTTCGGCGCGAGCGAAAGAAGCGTCTTGTTCGCCGAGGTCTTGATGATGACGGGAGCGCTGGAGACATCCCAGTCATGCCAGTCCTTCGGGACGATCTTGAAATGGTTGCGATAGGCGCCCGTCTTGGCGTCAAGGACGACCACCGAGCCGGAATAGAGATTCTCGCCCGGACGCTCGCCTGGGGAAAAATCCGGCGCCGGGTTGCCGCCAGGCACGTAGAGCAATCCGGCGTCGGGGTCCAAAGTATACGACGTCCAGGTCGCGCCGCCGGTGATCGGCACGCCTTTCATGGTGTTGCCCCAGGTTGAGCTGTTGAGGGGCGAAGGAGCCTCGGGCCCGTATGTTTGATCGCCCTCGCTCTTCGGCACCAGATAGAATTCCCAGACAATTTTGCCGGTCTTGGCGTCGAGCGCGTACATCCGCCCTTTCACGCCCTTCACGTCGCCGCCGGCGTTGCCGATGAACACGAGACCGTTCCAGGCGATTGGAGCGGCCGGCGCGCTCTCGCCCTTTTTGTAGTCGCCGATTGTGGTCGCCCACAGCCGCTTGCCGGTCTTGAAGTCGTAGGCGAGGACGCGGGCGTCCTGCGTTCCCCGAAAGAGCATGCCGTCGAGATAGGCGGCGCCGCGGTTGACGCCTTGCGGGGAGGCCGGCGTGTAGTCCTCATGCGCCCGCCAGTTTTCCTTGCAGGTGGCCGGGTCGATCGAGAACAGGTCGTATTCGGTGGCGAAGATCAGCGCGCCGTTCACCTCGAGGAGCCCGGAGTTGAATCCGGTGTACTGCCCGGTGTCATAGGTGCAGAGAACCTTGAGCTTGTCTGCGTTCTTGCTGTCGATCTGGTTGAGATCCGAAAAGCGATTCGAGGTCAGCGTCTTGTTGTAGCTCGGCCAATCGCCCTCGCTCGGCGCGGGCGAGATCGACGCCGCCGCCGGCGCGCTCGCCGCCTTCCATGCGGCATTGACCTCCGTCGCGATCGTCCCGGCGGGCGCGTTCATGTAGCGAGCGTAGTTGATGCCCATTGCGGCGATTGGGACGAATTGGTTCCAAAAGACAAAATAAATCAGTCCAGCCACGATCAGTCCGATCACGACGATCGCGGAGGCGGCGGCGATAAGCCAGGATCTCACTGTCGGCTCCTTCGGTTGCCGGCATGAGACCGGAAAGGGAAGAGGGGGACCCGC
>JBAUXQ010000542.1:0-1966 GCA_049584355.1 Roseiarcus sp.
CTCACGGTGCTGCTCGGCGACTATGTCTGCACCCATCCGTTCGTTTCGGGCTATGTGCCGCCCGGCGCCTGGGCCGAGCAACTGGCGCGTCTCCAGGCGCCGCTCGGCGTCTACGCCATTCTCGGCAATCACGACTGGTGGTCGGCGGCGATTCCGACCGATCCCCCGGACGGCTCGCGCAGCGTTCGCCGGGCGCTCGCCGCGGCCGGCGTTCCGCTGCTCGAAAATCAATCGGTGCGATTGACCCAGCATGGGCGGCCCTTCTGGCTGATCGGTCTCGGCGACTTGCTGGCGCAATTGCCGCACGCGCGGCGTGGGCACGGCGCCGACGATCTCAACGGCGCGATGCGCGAAATCGGCGACGACGCGCCGGCGATCCTTCTCGTTCACGAGCCTTACTTCTTTCCCTGGGTTCCCAACCGGATCGCTTTGACCCTCGCCGGCCACATGCACGGCGGGCAGGTCAACCTTCCGTTCATCGGCTCCCCAGTGCACCTTCTCAGACAGCGCTCGGCGAAATTCATCTACGGCGAATACGCGCTCGGCGAACGGCGGATGATCGTTTCGGGAGGGCTCGGAACGTCCTACGCGCCGGTGCGCATCCTCCGGCCGCCGGAAGTGGTGATGGTGAAGCTCGGCGGCGACGGCTGGCTGGCCTGAGACCCTGCCGGTCCAGTCCTACTCGAAAATGACCGGCGCGATCGAGGCGATCAGCAGCGCCGCCGGTCCTTTCAGGCCCCAGCTTCGGCTGAGGCTTTCCCTTCCACCGGCGCACGCGTCCCGAGGATAGCCCGACGTTCAAAGTGGCCTACTGACCAGGAATGCCTGCCTTGGTTGCTGCGCATGGCTTGGGACGCACCTTGCGCTTCATCAGCTTCGCGGTGAACTATCCGCGACCATCACCGGTACGCCGGGGCGCCATTCCGTTTGGTGGCGCGGGCCTGCCGAGCGGCAGCGCCAGCGAAAGTTGCTTGCTCCAACCTTCAGGCATCCGGCATCAACGTTCTGGCTCCGCATTTCCACGCCGCGACAGGAGCACCAAGTCGACTGCTTCCTCGGCATCTTTGAGGAGCGTCTTGCGCGGCGCGCCAATCTGCGCACGCATTGTAAGGGCACGAGCAAAATCAATGAGCTGGCGGGCGCGCACGGCTGCGGGAAAGTCGGACGGGATTTCGCCCGCGCTGATCGCGTCCCGGAACCGACCTTCCACCAGCGCTGCCCCGCCGGCGGCCGCGTTTTGCAGGAACTGCCGGACCTCAGGGTCGTCCACAAGCGGCGCGACGCACACGAGAAGGCATCCCCGCGCGCGTCCTCTCTCGGTCGCAGTCTCGACGGCGTGCTTCAGGAATCCGGCGAGCGAGTCGCGAAGCGTGTGCGGAGACAGCAGCGCCTTCGCGGCGCGAGCGCCTTTCTTCTCCGCATAATCCTTGAGGACTCGCAAGAACAACGTCCGCTTGTCGCCGAAGATGGCATACAGGCTCGGCCGGCCCACACCCATCCCGGCGACGAGATCGTCGATCGTCACGCCGTCGTAGCCTTTCGACCAGTACACTTGGGTCGCCCTTTCCAGCGCGTCCGTCTCGTCGAAGCTGCGCGGCCGTCCACGCGGCTTAGCGGCATTCTGAACCATTCAGTTAAAAACTCCTTGCAATGCATCTTTGATTGCGCCAATATATAACCAAATAGTTCGAAAGTAGCAAGCTGGCCCTGGCCTCGCGGGGCCTCACGACTCGTCCCTCCCCCTTCACCACGGAGACGCCCATGGAACATTCGAGCGCGCTCGTCACCGGCGCCACCTCCGGGCTCGGTTATGCGGCAGCCCGCACTCTTGCCGGAGAGGGCTGGCGCGAGATCATCGTAACCGGGCGCAGCCTGGCTCGGGTCCAGGAAACGGCCGCTCAGCTCGCGGCGGAGACCAAAAAACAGGTCTTCACGCCGCTGGAGCTGGATTTGAACACGCCGGCCA
>JBAUXQ010000543.1:0-9818 GCA_049584355.1 Roseiarcus sp.
CATCTCGACCGCGTTCGGCCAGCCGCTCCTGAAGCGCTTCGAGGTCACGACCTACGAGGAGGCGGCCTGACCGGGCCGCCCCAGCGCGACGAAAGGGTTTCCAAGCCCGAGGGTCGGGAATCCAAATTGGGCGCAACGAAATCCAAATTGCGCGGTCGGGAATCCAAATCCCGCGGCAGCGAATCCAAACGCCTTTCCTTCCGCCGATCGAGACTTTTCAATCGTTTAGCCTCAAGCCCAAGGCTTGGCCCTGGCGCCGCTTCTCTTCTCGCCGCCTTCTGTCGCCGGGGGAGACGGGTGGCGCATGCCCGCGAGCGATGGAGCGAGACTATCGCTGACTTCTGATTACCGCAAGCAAATACGGCCTTTCTTTTTATCGCCACATTTGCCTCATGGGCCCGCTCCGGCGCCCGCACCACGTCCGCCGCGTCAGATCACTCGGAACCTTGCCCGAAGGGCGTCCGGGTCGGCAGCGTGACGGCCCACAATCGCGGCGTAGCTGATCGGCTCCACAACCCAGCCGGATGTCGCGGCGTCGAAATAGGCGAGGTCGGCTGCCGGGACGGACAAACGCACCGTGCGCGTCTCTCCCGGAGAAAGCACGACCCGGGCAAACGCTTTCAACTCCTTGGGCGCACGCTCCACCTTGGAACCCTCCGCCGCGACGTAGAGCTGCACGACCTCCTCGCCGGGGGTCGCGCCGGCATTGGTCACCTCGACCGTCGCTTCGAGCGCGTCCGGGGCTCGAAGCTCGTCGCGCGCGAGCTTGAGGCCGGCATAGCTGAAGGTCGTGTAACTAAGCCCGAAACCGAAAGGAAAGGCGGGCGCGGCGCCGTCGCGCTCCAGCTTGCGGTAGCCGTGCCACAAGTCGTAGGCGATCTTCGTCGCGCTCCGGTCGAAGAAGGGGAGGTCCTCGGGCCTCGCCGGGAACGTGCAGGGCAGTTTGCCGCTCGGGTTGACCTCTCCGGTGATCACGTCTGCGAAGGCGTGACCGCCCTCCTGACCTGGGTACCACAGCATCAGAATCGCCTGCGCCCGGTTGGCCCAGGCCTCCATGATCACGGCGCTCCCCGCCATGACGGCCACGATCGTACGGGGATTGGCGGAGCAAACCGCCTGGATCAGCGCCTCGTCGCGCGGACCTAGCGAAAGTCGCTCGCGGTCGCCGCCGAGCGGCATGCCGGTGTCCATCGCGCCGCCCAGAATACCCTGGGCGAAGGCCGCATGTTTCGCGTCCGGGGACGGGAAGGAGGGCAAGAAATCGGCAAAAATGTCCGACGGGATGTACTCGCCTTCGTCGGCGTGGGTGTAGCCGACCACTACGAGCGCCGCGTCGGCGCTCCGAGCCGCTGCGGCCGCGCGCTCAAGATCCGCTCCGTCGTCGTGAGCAAGCTCGATCCTGTCGCCGAGAGCTGCGCGCAGGCCCTCCAATGGCGTCACGACGTAAGCCGGCCGGGTGTTGCTGGAGCCTCCGTCGCCGATGTTCGGGGTGCCGGCCAATCGGCCAAAGACCGCCAGCCGCCGCAGGTTGCGGAGCGGCAATAGCCCGCCGTCGTTCTTCAGCAGCACAATGCTCTTCTGCGCGGCTTCGCGGGCCAGTCGCTGGTGGGCTTCACAGCCCACGATCTCAGGATCGTAGTCCCGCGGGTTGCGGCCTTGGCCAAAACGCACCTGCTCACGCAAGATGCGGAGAGCCGCGTCGTCGATACGCTCCAGGGGAACCTCGCCGCGCTCGACCAGCCCTTTCAAGTCGCGGGAGACCAATAGGCCGAAGGGCATCTCGACGTCCTGGCCGGCAAGGACCGCCTTCCCGGCGTCCCGCATCCCAAAGATGAAATCCGTCACCACGAACCCTTGAAAGCCCCATCGCGTTTTCAGAACGTCGGTCAGGAGGTCGCGATTCTGGCCGCACCATTCGCCGTTGACACTGTTATAGGCGCTCATCACCGAGGCGACCCCGTCGTCGACCACGCGTTTGAAGTGGGGCAGGTAGACCTCGTGCAAGGTCCTCGGATCGATTGTCACATCAACCTTGAACCGGGCGTTCTCCATCGAGTTGAGCGCGAAATGCTTGGCGCAGGCCATCACATGACGCTGCACCCCGCGCGTCAGCGCGGCGCCCATGGAGCCCAGATGGCAAGGATCTTCGCCGTAGGTTTCCTGGGCGCGGCCCCAGGCCGGGTGACGCAACAGATTGATACACACGCCACCGAAGTAGTTGCCCCCGAGAGCGCGGATTTCACGTCCGATAGCGTCGCCGATGCGCTCTTCCAGCGCCGGATCCCAAGCCGCTCCCCGCGCCATGGAGACCGGAAAGGTCGTCCCTCCGTCGAGAATGACGCCGCGCGGCCCGTCGGTGAAGCGGATGCCGGGAATTCCCAGACGCGCCACCTCTCCCGCCACCCAAAACTGGCTGCTGTAGCCTCCCGGAGCCGTCATCGCAGCGAGCCCTGGCCATAAGGACAATTGGCCGTGCATCAGGCTGATTTTCTCGTCGAGACTGAGCTCATCGCGCAAAGCCTTGGCGCGCGCTTCAATCTGGCTCGGGGTCAGGGTTTCGGTCGTCTGAAGGCCGGCGAAGGCCGCGTCGGTCTGCATGGCGCTCATGCTGTGGGCTCTCCGGTCCGCGTTCGCAGAAGGAAGTCAGCGCGCCGCCCACAGCATGCCGCGCTCAAGAATCGTCTTCATCTCCGGCACGGCGAACTCGACGGTGACATGGCCGAGCGACGAGTAGAAGACGCGGCCCTCGCCGTGCCGGCGCTTCCACACCACAGGCATCACGACGCCCTTGGTCCAGGGCGCGTGCTCGCCGGAGAAGGTGGTCGTCGCCAGCACTTCGTTCGCGGGATCGACGTGCATGTAATATTGCTCGGAGCGGTAGGGGAAGCTCGAAATGCCCTGCATGATCGGGTCGTCGGGCTTGGTGACGTCGACCCGGTAGTCGATGACGTTGCCGGGGTGGGCGACCCATTGGCCGCCGCACATGAACTGGTAGTCGACGCTGTCGCGGAACGCGTCGCACATGCAGCCGTGATAGCCGGCGAGGCCGACGCCGCCCCTCACCGCGGCGGTCAGGTTCTCGACCTCTTCCTTCTCGATCTTCGACATCGTGACAATCGGCACGATCAGGCTCATGTCGGCGATCGCCGGATCGGCGAACGCTTCGGTGGTGTTTTCTATGTAGACTTTGAAGTCGTGCTCCTTGAGCATTTCGGCGACGATATGCGCGCCCTGCTCGGGCTCGTGGCCGCTCCAGCCTCCCCAGACGATGAGCGCTTCG
Source organism: Roseiarcus sp. (assembly GCA_049584355.1). Taxonomy (GTDB): domain Bacteria; phylum Pseudomonadota; class Alphaproteobacteria; order Rhizobiales; family Beijerinckiaceae; genus Roseiarcus. Next base: position 3,281 of record JBAUXQ010000543.1, read on the forward strand.
CGCATCCGTTCCTCCATTTGAATCTCTTGTTCAGTCGAGCTCGCCGACGCGGAGCGAGGAGGGCAGGGGCGCCGGCCGCTGCGGGCGACTCGAGATCGCGACCGCCGTTCCGGCGTCGGACGACGTCTGGAACGCCTCCATCACTTCGAGCACATGGAACGCCAACTCGCCGCTGGCGCGGTGCGGCCGGCCGGAGCGGATCGCCTGCGCCATGTCGGCAAGGCCGACGATGCGGTAATTGCCGTCGGCGTAGGGGCCTTGGGTCGGGATCTCGAGCCAATCCTCCGAGGCCGTCGCGAACTCGACCTTGCCGCCGAAATGGTTCGGGTCGGGGACGATGAGCGAGCCCATCTCGCCGTAGAGCTCGATCGGACCATGCCGGTGGCGCGAGACGTCGAAGCTCATCGTCATCGAGACCGCCGCTCCGCTGCCGAACATCAGCGTGCCGGTGACGTGCGTCGCGACATCGACGGGCACGCGCGTTCCCGCAAGCGGCTGGCTGGTGACGATGCGTTCGGACCTTGTCCGTGTCGCAACGCCGCTGACGCTAGCCACCGGCCCGAGAAGGTTGACGAGGTCGGTCACATAATAGGGTCCCATGTCCAGCATCGGGCCGCCGCCGGCAAGGTAATAAAACCCCGGGTTGGGATGCCAGCGCTCATGCCCAGGGCACATGAAGAAAGCGGCGCCGCCGATCGGCCGGCCGATCAGCCCTTCGTCGATCGCGCGGCGCGCAGTCTGATGGGCGCCGCCGAGAAACGTGTCCGGCGCCGAGCCGAGCCTGAGCCCTTTGGCGGCCGCCGCTTCAACCAGTCGGCGCGCCTCGGCGACCGTGACGCCGAGGGGCTTTTCCGAGTGGACGTGCTTGCCGGCGGCGATCGCCTTGAGGCCGACATCGACATGCGCCTTCGGCGTCGTGAGATTGAGGACGATTTCGACCGCCGGATCCGCGAGCAGCGCATCGACTGAACTTGCGGGAAGGCCGAATTCCGCGCCGCGCGCCTCGGCCGCCGCGGGATTGGCGTCGGCGAGCGCGACGAGGTTGAGAATGGGAAACTTTCTCGCCGCCGTCAGGTAGGCGGCGCTGATGTTGCCGCAGCCGATGACGCCGATGCCGACCGGCTTCATCACGATTCTCCGATCTGCGGGGCCAGCGCTTCGCGAATCGGCGCCGGCCCGGTCGTTCCCCACGGCGCCCCATAGAGATCGCGCAGCGTCATCGCCGCGGCGCCTTGCAACCAATTTCCGTCGCTCCATTCGCGAACGATGATGTCGGAGACGTCGGCAAGGCTGGGCGGCAGAAGATGAGCGACGGTTTTGCGCAGCGGCTCGATGAAATACTCACTGGTCGCCATGGCGCGGCCGGAGACGATGACCTTCGGCGGCGCGAACAGGGTGATGAGATTGGCGACGGCGAAGCCCAGCGCCTCGCCGGCGGCGGCGAGCACGCGCGCGCAACGCTTATCCCCGCCGGCGGCGCGCTGCAAAAGCAGCGCCATCGCGCGTGCCGTCTGCGGGGCGCCGTCGGGCTCGCTGTCGCGCATCAACGCTTCCGCTTCGATCAGCACAGACGCCTCCGAGGCGACGTCGGCAAGCCGCGCGTCGCCGCCGCCGGGCGGCCGAACCATGAGATCGCCGAGGTCCGGACTGAGCCCGTTTGCGCCGCGAAACAATTCGCCGTTATGAAGAATGCCAAGGCCCAGGCTGCGCTCGACGTTGACGACCAGAAAGTCGTTCAGGTCGCGCGTCTGTCCGAACCAGTGTTCGGCCAGCGTCACCAGATTGACGTCGCTGTCGATCGAAGCGGGCACGCCGAGGCGATGGGTGAGATCGTCGCCGAACGGAACGTCGCGCTCCTGAAGAATCGGGCTCTGGCGGCAAACGCCGGCCGCCCGTTCGACAACGCCCGGCAGGCCGACGCAGACGCCCGAGATATCGGCGATGTCGAGACCCGCGTCGCTGACGCAGCGGCGCACGCCGTCCTCGACCAGATCGGCGATGACCGAGGCCGTCTGGCGATCGATGCGGACCGGCAGCGCCAGCGAGCGGAGGACGTCGGCGCAGAAATTGGTCACCCCGACCGAAATCTGGTCAGGGGCGAGCTTGACGCCCACCACATGGGCCGCTCCAGGATTGAGCTTCAGCATGACACGGGGCCGGCCGCGCCCCGCGTCGCGCACCGCGCCGACCTGCAACGGAATGATGAGCCGGTCGTCGAGCAGCGCCGCGGTGATGGCGGAAACGGTGGTCGCGCTCAATTCGGTCAGTTGGGAGATCTCGACCCGCGACACGGGGCCGAAGCGGCGGATCGCGTCCATCACATGAAAGCGATTGATCGCGCGCATCAGTTCCGGATCGGCGGTCTTCATCGCTCGGACGTTTCCGCTTAAGGCGCGTCTTTTCTACGGGAGGCGGAATTATTTTCAATTCCGCGCCGCCCTGTCAATCGCCCCGCGTCGATTTTTCGGCTATTTCCGGTCGTTTGTCTTGACAGCCGCCCGAACTCGGGACAGATTTTATCCGCATCGCGGACAAAAAGAACGCCGCCGAGCCCACTTCCTTTCGGAGGAAACCCATGAGATTTCGCCAATTCGCGTTCGCTGCGGGATGCCTCGCCGCGCTGACCGCCCCGGCTTTCGCCGATACCCAGGTCACTGTCCTTCACGTTAGCGACAACGCCGCCCAGAAAGCAATCTGGGACGAGATCGCCAAGGATTACAACGCCGCGCACCCTGGCGTGAACGTCCAATTCAAGTATCTGGAGAACGAAGCCTTCAAGGCCAAGCTGCCGACCATGCTGCAGGCCGACGAGTCGCGTCCGGACCTCTTCTACAGCTGGGGCGGCGGGGTCATGCAGGCGCAGGACAAGGCCGGGTTCTTGAAGGACGTCACCAAGGACGTCAGCGCGTGGGACTCCGACCTCTCCCCGACCGCGGTTGACGCGTTCAAGGTCGACGGCAAAGTCGTCGGCGTGCCGTTCGAGGTCGGCGAGGTCGTCTTCTATTACAACAAGAAGCTGTTCGAGAAGGCGGACGTGAAGGCCGAGGACATCAAGTCCTGGGACGATTTTCTCGGCGCGGTGAAGAAGCTCAAAGCCGCCGGGATCACCCCGCTCGTGGTCGGCGCCGGCGAAAAATGGCCGATGCACTTCTACTATTCCTATCTCGTGATGCGCATTGGCGGGGAGCATGCGCTCGCCGACGCCAAGGCCGGCAAGGATGGCGGCTTCAAGAACGCGACCTTCGTCGAAGCCGGCAAGCGGCTGCACGAACTCGCAGCGCTCGAGCCCTTCCAGCCAGGGTATCTGTCGACGTCGCATACGCAATCCTCCGGGATTTTCGGTGACGGCAAGGCGGCGATGGACCTCATGGGACAATGGCTCCTCAGCATGCAGGGACCCAATGCCACCAATGGCAAGGGACTGGCGGCCGAGGACATCGGCATCCTCTCTTTTCCGGTGATTGAGGGGGGCAAGGGCAAGGCGACCGACACGCTCGGGGGCATCAACGGCTGGCTGGTGAGCAAGTCCGCCCCGCCCGAGGCGGTCGACTTCCTCAAATTCTTCAGCCAGGCGAAATACGCCAAGGAAGCGGCGGAGAAGGCCGCCTATATCCCGGTCGTCAAGGGCTCGGAAAGCGCGTTCACCGATCCATTGTTCAAGCGCTTGGCTGACGATCTCTCCAAGACGACTTATCATCAGAACTACTTCGATCAGGACCTTGGGCCGTCGGTCGGTCGCGTCATCAACGACGTTTCCGTCGCGGTGGCTGCGGGCCAGACGACCCCGGAAGCCGCCGCCGCCGCTATCCAGGAGGCCGCTGACCAGCAGTAGGTATCTCCTGAGAGTGTAAGCTCCCGGCCTCGCCCAGTTTCAAGGCGAGGCCGGAACGCGTGATGCGACTGGAGGCTCGTTTTCTTGACCGTCGCGACTTACGCCGAAGCCCAGCCGGCCGCGACGGCCTATACCGAGCCGGCGCGCCGGATGACCCTCAACGGCTGGGCCATCGTCGTCGTCTTTCTGCCGCCCGCCCTTCTCCTGTTCACGGTCTTCGTCTTCCTGCCGATCGCCGAAGCCGGCTGGTACGGCTTCTTCAACTGGAACGGCTACGGCCGGCCGGAAAAATTCATCGGGCTCAAGAACTACGGCTATTTGTTCAGCAACCCGACTTTCACCCGGTCGCTGATCAATAACGGCATCATCATCGTCTTTTCGCTCGTCATCCAGCTGCCGCTCGCGCTTGCGGTCGCCGTGATGATCGCCGGCCGGCTCGTCGGCGCGGTTTGGTTCAGGATGATCTTCTTCCTGCCTTATGTGCTGGCCGACGTCGCCGCCGGCGTCATCTGGCATTTCATGTTCGATGGGGACTATGGACTAGCCGGCGCTATCTCGACTGCGCTCGGCGCCCCGCCCTATTTCCTGCTCGCGGACAAGACCTGGGCGTTCTCGGCGGTGCTGGTCGTCGTGCTGTGGAAATATTTCGGCTTCCACATGATGCTCTATATTGCCGGCCTGCAGGGGATCGACCCCGCGCTGCTCGAGGCGGCCGAGATGGACGGCGCGAGCCCCTTCCAGCGCTTCTGGCATATCACGCTACCGCTGCTCGGACCCATGATTCGGCTCTCGGTCTTCTTTTCGGTCATCGGCGCGCTCCAGCTCTTCGACATCATTGTGCCTCTGACCGGCGGCGGACCGTTCGAGAGCACCAACACCATGGTTTCGTTCCTGTACTATTTTGGCCTGACCCGGATGCGGATCGGTTTCAGCTCCGCGGTCGGGGTCGTGCTCTTCATCATCTGCGTGACCTTCGCCTTCGGCTACCAGCGCATCGTGATGCGCGATGACTGAAGCCGCCGCCGCCATTCGATCTTCAGGGCGCCGCCCCGGCGGGCTCGTCGCGATCGTCACGTTCGGGGCGCTGGTCGTGCTCGCCGGCCTCGTCCTCTTCCCGGTTCTCGCGACCGCGCTCAACGGCTTCAAGGATTTGAGCGAACTGCGCACCAATCCGTTCGGCCTGCCGCACGTCTGGATGTGGAGCAACTACTGGAGCATCCTGACCGGCGCCCGCTATTGGCAGGTCCTCGGCAATTCGCTCTTCATCGCGCTGTTCACCGTCGCGCTGACGCTCATCGTTTCCTCGATGGCCGCCTTCACCTTCGCGCATCTGCGCTTCTTCGGCGACAAGTTCCTTTTGAGCTACATCCAGCTCGGACTTTTGTTCCCGGTGGCGACCGCGATCGTGCCCCTGTTCATCAAGATCCGCGATCTCGGCCTCCTCGATTCCTACTGGGGCATCATCCTGCCGCAAGTCGCATTCTCGCTGGCGATGAGCGTGCTGCTCATCCGCAACGCCTTCAAACAGCTGCCGAGCGAACTGCTCGACGCCGCGATGATGGATGGTTGCGGCTACTTCCGCTATTTCATCTACGTCACCCTGCCGCTCTCCGGCCCGATCCTGTCGACAGTCGCGGTCATCTCGTTTGTCGGCAGCTGGAACGGCTATCTCCTGCCGCTCATCGTCCTCAACAGCGAGTCGCGCTACCCCTGGACGCTTGGCCTCATGGCCTACCAGGGCCAGTATATGACTTCCTGGCAGCTTGTGCTGGCCTTCATTACCCTGACCATTTTGCCGGCGATCATCATGTTTCTCATGGCGCAGCGCTATATCGTCGCCGGTCTGACCGCGGGCGCGATCAAGGCGTGAGCGGCGCGCGCCGACGCCGGTCAGGGCGCTTTCTCAGTGAAACCCTCGATGATGGCCGCGACGGCGGGTTTCGGCCGATAGTTTTCATCGAACGGCAGCGCCGCGCCATAGCCGGAAAAGAATGACGGAACCCACGAGCGGTCGTCCGTGATTCCCCAAGTGGTGACGCCGACGCAGCGCGGCGTCTCGCGGCACGCCCGAACGACCGAGGCGTAGTCGTCGGCTTGCGCGGCCAGCGCCTTGTCGTCCGCGGGCAGGCGAATGCGAAGGTCGAGCTCCGTTACCGCCACGTCGACGCCGAGCGAGGCGAACTTTTGCACGACGTCGCCAAAGTCAGCCGGCGTCTTGCCGGCGACGAAATGCGATTGCAGGCCGACGCCGTCGATCGGGACGCCGTCGCGCTTGAGCGAGGCGACGAGATCGTAGAGCGCTCGCATCTTCGGGCCGGCGGACTCGACGTTGTAATCATTGACGTAGAGCTTCGCATCGGGGTCGGCGGCGCGGGCGGCCTTGAGCGCGATCGCGACATAGTCGGGACCCATCGCTTCACGCCAGATCGAATTGCGCCAATTGCCGTCGTCGGTGAACGGCTCGTTGACGACGTCCCAGGCATAGATCGCGCCCCGATAGCGGCCGGCCTCGGCCGCGATATGGGCGACCATCAGACTTCTCAGCTCGTCGGGCGAGAACGCGCCGTTGATCAGCCACAACGGCAATTGCGAATGCCAGACCAGCGTGTGGCCGCGAACCTTTTGCCCGTGCGCCTTGGCGAAGGCGACGAGCGCGTCCGCGCGGTCCCAGTCGTACTCTCCGCGCAGCGGCTCGACCGAACCCCA
>JBAUXQ010000544.1:0-13147 GCA_049584355.1 Roseiarcus sp.
GCCCAAGCCGCCTTCAGGCAAAGCAGGCGAGCCATTTCGATGCTCATTCGCGCTTCGGCGATAATGTCGGGATTGGCGCCGAGGCGCGATAGCTTTTGCCCGAACGCGGTGCGGGACGCCGAGCGGCGGCACATCGCCTCGAGCGCCCGCTCGGCCTGGCCGATCGCGCGCATGCAATGATGGATGCGCCCCGGCCCGAGCCGCCCCTGGGCGATCTCGAAGCCGCGCCCGCGGCCGAGCACGAGCGCATCCTTCGGCACCCGCACGTCGCGAAAGCGGATATGCATATGGCCGTGCGGCGCGTCGTCGTCGCCATAGACCTTCATCGCTCTTAAGGTCTCGATCCCCTTGGTCGCGGCCGGCGCGAGCAGCATCGAATGGCGGGCGTGCGGGGCGGCGTCGGGGTCGGTCAGCGTCATGGTGATATAAAGCGAGCAACGCGGATCGCCGGCGCCGGACGACCACCATTTCTCGCCGTTGAGCACCCATTCGTCGCCTTCGAGGCGCGCGTCCATGGCGATGTTGGTTGCGTCTGACGAAGCCACCCCCGGCTCGGTCATGAGATAGGCCGAGCGCGTCCGCCCTTCGAGGAGATCAGGCAGCCAGCGCGCTTTTTGCTCGGGCGAGCCGTAGCGCTCGATGACTTCCATGTTGCCGGTGTCGGGCGCCGAGCAATTGAAGATTTCGGAGGCGAGCGGCGACCAGCCCATCTCCTCGGCGAGAAAAGCGTATTCGACGGTGGTGAGGCCGTAGCCCTTGTCGGAGCCGGTGAGCCAGAAGTTCCACAGGTCCTTGGCCCGCGCCTTGGCTTTCAGGGATTCGCGGATCTCGATCATCCGCTTGGTCGGCTTGAAACGGTCGCCCTCGCGCCCGACCTCGGCTTCGTATTCCTCTTCGAGCGGCATGATCTCGTCGCGCACCATCGCCCGGACGGCGGCGATGAGCGGACGGACTTTGTCGGTGACGCCGAGATCCACTTTTGATCCTCCCTGGTGTTTCAGGCACTTTGACGCTGAATGGCCGCGCCCGGCAAGCGCCATTCTCTTACAGCATGCGTCGTCCAGGCGGAATCGCCATCGCGAGGAGCCGCAGGGCGCTGCGGCGATCGAGAGCAACCGCGAGCCGCGCGCTAAAGCTTCACCACCTCGCCCGTCCGCATGCTCTCGTCGGCCGCGAAAACGATGCGCAGCGAGTTGATCGCGTCCTCGAGATGATCCTTGAGGTCGATCTCGCCGCGGATCGCCTTCAGGAACAGGCGCTGCTCTCGTTCGCACAGGTCCTGGTGGCCGGGCTCGTCCTCGGTCGAGAGGACTTCGTCGGGATGCGCGAAGGCGCCGTCTGCGTTGAGGGCGGCGTAGTGGATGCGAAGCGCGTTGGTCTTCGTATGGGTATCGTGGTCGGCGGATTTCGCCGCCGCGCCGCCCTCCTCCTTGGCCACGATCGAAACGCAGCCTTTCGGTCCGATCATGTCCTTCACGAAGAACGCGGTCTCGCTCATCATCGGACCCCAACCGGCCTCGTACCAGCCGACCGAACCGTCATCGAAAGCGAGATGCAGATGGCCGTAGTTGACCATCGTCGGCGCGATCTCGTCGGTGAGCCGCGCGCCGACCGCATGCACCGCGATCGGCTTCGCCCGCGTCACCTGGCACATGACGTCGACATAGTGGACGCCGCAGTCGACGATCGGCGAGGTCGAGCGCATCAGCGCCTTGTGCACGCCCCAGAACGAGCCCGACGATTGCTGATTGAGGTTCATGCGCATGACCAGCGGTTTGCCGAGGGTGCGGCCGATCTCGACAAACCGCGTCCAGGACGGATGGACGCGCAGGATATACCCGACCAGCAGAACCTTGTTCGCCGCGCGCGCCGCGGCGACGACGCTCTCGGCGGCTTTCAGCGTGTCGGCGAGCGGCTTCTCGCAGAATACATGCGCGCCCGCAGCCAGCGCCTCGATCGCCATCGGCGCATGGTGCTCGGTATAGGCTGCGATGGCGACCGCGTCGGGATTGAGCGCGCGAAGCGCTTCGGTCAGGCCGTCATAGCGCGGCAAGCCGGGGAACTCATGGTCGAGATCGTTGCGGCCCGCGGCGTTGCGGGTGCAGAAGCCCGCAAGGTCGAAACCGTCGATCGCCTTATAGGCGCGCGCATGGCTCAACCCCATCGTGCCGAGCCCGACGACGAGGACGCGCTGGCGCTTCATGCCTTCGGAGCCGCGGCCTTCGGTCACTGGCGTCTCCTTTCGTGGATTTGCGTCACGTCCCGAAATGACGTGCGCCGCCATGCCCTTGTCAAGCCGCCAAGGACCGTCATGGCGTCCTCCGGCGAGACATGAGTTGCCTTTCGTGGTTTTTGTTGCCACAACAATCCGTGAAGATAGAGTTCGACCCGACGAAGAGCGCGAGGAACGTCCGCAATCGCGGATTGCCGTTCGAGCTGACCGCGGACCTGGATTGGAGCGCCGCGCGGGTGCGTCGCGACCAGCGGCGCGACTATGGCGAAGAACGGTTTGTCGCGCTCGTTCCGATGTCCGCACGGCTTTACGTGGTCTGTTACTGTGTTCGCGGCGACGCGCGCCGGATCATCTCTTTTCGCAAAGCGAACCAACGAGAGGAGCGGGCCTATGCGAAGACCTTTGGCTGACAGGGAAGGTGGGGTTCGCGAGCTGACGGCAAAGGAGATGCGCCTGTTCGAGCCGATCGCCGAAGTCGACCCCGGCATGGTCGAAGCCATGAAGGAACTCCGTCGCAGGGGTGGACGCCCCAAGGCTCATTCGCCGAAGATCCATATCGGGTTCCGGTTGGCATCGGACATCGTCGCGAGCATCAAGGCGAGCGGGCGCGGCTATAACGCCCGTGTCGAGCAGGCGCTGCGCGCGGCCGGGTTCGGCGGGAAGGTCGAGCGCGAATCGTCTTTGAAGACGGCGAAAATAGCCTCGGCGGCGAAAAAGCGCCGCTCTGCCAGGCAAGGGACAAAGGCCGCCGTCAGCAAACGACGGGCGTAGGCATCAACTGCGCCGTCAGCCCTGCGCCATCAGCCACTCATGCTGGGGATCGTTGTAAAAGCGCCAGACGCGCTTCGGGCCGGCCATCACGTTGAGATAGTAGAGGTCGTAGCCGTGCGGCGCGCCGACGGGATGATAGCCGCGCGGCACCAGCACGACGTCGCCGTCCTTGACCGTCAGCGCCTCGTCGAGCGAGCCGTCCTCGGTATAGATGCGCTGGAAGGCGAAGCCTTGGGGCGGCTTCAGGCGGTGATAGTAGGTCTCCTCGAGATAGGATTCGTCGGGGAGCGCGTCGCGGTCGTGCTTGTGCGGCGGGTAGCTCGACCAGTGGCCGCCGGGCGTGATGACTTCGACCACCAGCACGCTCTCGGCCTCGGCGTCCTCGGGCAGAACGTTGCGGATAAAGCGCGCGTTCGAGCCCGTTCCGCGGGTCAGCGTGCCGACGTCGCCGGGCTTGATGACGCGGGCCTTGAACCGCCCGCTCGCCGGCGCCGAGCATAGCGCGACCTCGCAATCCGACGCCGCCTCGATCGTCGCGGCGCTCTTCGGCGGCAGGTAGACCGACCAAGGCAGGCCGTCGAATACGCTTTCGCGGTCGCCGATCGTCCCGGAGTCGAAGCCGCTCGCCGTGATGCGCGCTTTCCCCGACAGGATGACGATGCAGACTTCGTCGCCGCCGGTGTCCAGCCTGGATTTGGCGCCCTGCTTCAGCGTCCGCGTCTCGAATCCGACATAGCGCCACCCGGCGCTCGCCGGGGTGATGCGATGGCCGCCGCCGTCGGCGGCGCGGGCGGGGTGAACGAGCAGTTTCGATTGCGGCATGGCGAAAATCTCCTTGGCGTCCCTCGCCCTCGCCCTACCCCTCTCCCAATCGGGAGAGGGCGGACTACATCAACCCCGCCTCGTTCAGCGCCGCGCGGATATGGGCGACGCCCTTCTTGGCGTAGGGCAGCGCGGGAGCCTTCTTCGGGTCCTGCTCGGCTTCGAGCACGACCCAGCCGGAATAGCCCTTAAGCTCCCTGAATACCGCCGCGTAGTCGATCATGCCGTCGCCCGGCACGGTATAGACGCCGAGTTCCTTCCCCATTCCGAGGATCGAATCGAGGAAGCTCCAGTCGCCGGCGTTCGCTTCGCGCATCTTCGCTTCGCGCACGTCCTTGCAATGAACGTGGCCGATCCGCGACCGATAGGCGCGCGCGAGCCCCGCCGGATCGGAGCCGCCCCAGCGCGCGTGGCCGGTGTCGAGCAGGAGATGAACCGGCGGTTTGGTATGGGCCATCAGAGCGTCGATGTCGCGCTCCGACTGGATGATCGTTCCCATATGATGATGATAGCAGAGCTTAAGCCCCGCGTCGGCAAGACGCTGAGCGAATTCGGTCATCTTGGCGCCGTAGGGAGCCCAATCGCCTTTTCCCAGGCGCGGACGCTCGGACAGCGGCTTCGAGCGATCGCCGTGAATGGCGTTCGAGGTCTCGGCGACGATGACGATATTGGCGCCCGCGCCCTTGGTCATCGCGATATGCGCCTTGGCCGCGTCGAATTCCTCGCGCGCCGAGCGTTTGAGCAATTCGGTCGAGTACCAGCCGGCGACGAAGTCCATGCCGAACGAGGCGAGCTTGCCTTTCAGAGCAGCTCCATCGGTGGGCATCTTATGGCCCTTCTCCATCCCCTCGATTGAGGCCTCCCTGGCCTCCTCGAGGCATTTTTCGAGCGGCGTATCGCCGCCGATCTCCTGCAGATCGTCGTTGGTCCAGCCAATCGGGTTGGCGCCGATGAGAATGGTCATCTCAGTCTCCAACCCGCTGCAGCTTCTGCGCCTGCTCGTAAGCGGTCCGCGCGGCGCCGACCTCCTTCCTCTCGGAGACCGCCGGTACAGCGACGTCCCACCAGAAGCCGCCGGCGTCGGTCGAGCCGATCGGATCGGTGTCAATGACGATCACCTGGGTCGATTCGGCCGCCCGCGCCTGTTTGAACGCCGCCTCGAGCTCGGCGATCGAATTCACCTTAACTGCTTCCGCCCCCAGCGCGCGCGCATGGGCGACGAAGTCGACCGCGGGCAGCGTCTCATGCCGCGCGTCGCGCAGGAGATTGTTGAACGGCGCGCCGCCGGTCGCCTGCTGCAGCCGGTTGATGCAGCCGAAGCCGCGATTGTCGAGGACGACGACAATGAGCTTCCGGCCCAGCATCACCGAGGTGGCGATCTCCGAATTCATCATCAGGTATGAGCCGTCGCCGACGACGACCACCACTTCCCGCTCCGGCAGCGCCATCTTGACGCCGACCCCGCCGGCGATCTCGTACCCCATGCACGAATAGCCGTATTCGACATGGTAGCCGAGCGGCGCCCCGGCCCGCCAAAGCTTGTGCAATTCGCCCGGCAGTCCGCCGGCGGCGCAGACGACGACGTCGCTCATCTCGCCCGCGCGCATGAGCGCGCCGAGAACTTCGGCGTCGGTCGGCGCCAGCGCGTTGGTCGGCGCCGTGTAGCGGGCGGCCGTCGCCTCCCATTCGGCTTTGGCCCTGGCGGCGCCGTCGCTCCATGACCGCGGCGCCTTCCACGCGCCAAGCGCGGAATCGAGCGCGGCGAGCGCCGTCCGGGCGTCGCCGACGACCGGCAACGCGCGATGCTTGACCGCGTCGAACGGCTGCACGTTGACGCCGATGAACCGCCGGTCGGGGTTTTTGAACAGCGCCCAGGATCCGGTGATGAAATCGGCGAACCGTGTGCCGACGCCGAGGATCACGTCCGCTTGCGCCGCGAGCGCGTTGGCCGCCCCGGTCCCAGTGACGCCGACCGCGCCCATGGCGAGCGGATGGTCGGCCGGCGTCGCCGACTTGCCGGCCTGTGTCTCGGCGACTGGAACCCCGCGCTTGGCGCAGAAGTCGATGAGCTCTCGCTCGGCGTCGGAATAAAGGACGCCGCCGCCGCAGATCACAAACGGTTTTTTGGCCTGTTTCAAGAGCGCCGCGGCCTCCTCGACCTCGCGCGGGTCGGGGGCGATGCGGCGCGGGCGATGCACCCGCTCGTCGAAGAAGCTCAAGGGATAGTCGTAGGCTTCGGCCTGAACGTCCTGGCAGAAGGCAAGGGTCACCGGCCCGCACTCGGCCGGATCGGTCAGGACGGCGACCGCCCGGTTCAGCGCCGGCACGATCTGCTCGGGCCGCGAGATGCGGTCGAAATACCGCGACACGGGCTTAAAGCAGTCGTTGGCGCTCATCGTTCCATCGCCGAAGTCCTCGACCTGCTGCAGGACCGGATCGGGGCGGTGGTTGGCGAACACGTCGCCCGGAATCAGAAGCACGGGGAGGCGATTGACATGCGCAACCGCGGCGGCGGTGACCATGTTGGTCGCGCCGGGGCCGATCGAGGTTGTGCAGGCCATCATCCGCTTCCGGCGCGAGGCCTTGGCGAAGGCGATCGCGGCATGGGCCATCGCCTGCTCATTGTGGGCGCGGTAGGTCGGCAGCGACTCGCGCGCGGCGTAGAGCGCCTCGCCGAGGCCGGCGACGTTGCCATGGCCGAAGATCGCGAACACGCCCTCGAACAGGCGCTGTTTCACCCCCTCGATTTCGACTCGCTGCGCGCTCAGGAAGCGAACCATCGCCTGGGCGGCGGTCAACCGGATCGTTGTCATGGCGCAGACTTTCCTGCCTTGAACATTGTTTTTTGCCCGGCGGAATCGCGCCAGAGATCGCACAAGCGCGAAAACGCTCCCGCCATGCGCTCGACCGCCTCGCGGTCGCCGATGCGGCCGGCGAACCACTCGACCGCGGGCTCGACGAAGATCGTCCGTCCGACCGCAAAGCCCTTGACCAGGCTGCAATGTCGCGCCAGCGCGAAGGCCTGCGCCAGATCATCCTCCGGCGCCTCCAGGCCGAGCAACATGATCCCGCGGCACAAGCGATCGCCGGTTTCGATGGCGCGGGCGATATTGTGCCACGCGGCTTCGCTCGCCTGGCCTTCGAGCTTCCACCAGTCCGGCATGATTCCGATCGCATAAAGCCGCTCGATCACGCGGGCGATCGTGCGGTCGTCAACCGGCCCGTTCTTGCTCGCGATGATCTCAATCAAGAGTTCGCGCTCGAGCGTGCGCGCTGCGTCGTGCAGGCGCAAGAGCTCGCGCTCCTGGCGCGCCTTCATTTCCGGCGGATCGTCGGGGTGATAGAAGCACAGGCACTTGATCGTGTGGGCGACCGGCCATTCCATAAGCTTGACCGCGAGCGAGCCGCCGTATTCGAATTCAAGCGGGCGCGAACCCGGCTCCTCGACCGGCCGGCCGATCCAGAATTCATGATCGAGGGCGCGGAACAGCGCCTCGCGGCCGTACTTGCTGTCGAGCAGCATGCCGTAGCCGGGTCGGCCCGCCGCGACCTTGGCGGCGGCCTCGACGGCGAGCAATTTGAGGGCGCTGATGCGCTCGCGCGGGGCGCCGGCGTCGTCGGCGATCTTCTCCAGTTGGGCGCGATGATCGATCGCGAGCGCCATGATCGAGGGCGGCTCGGGCCGGCGGGTCGTCGCCCAGTGGATGTGATTGAGGGTCTCGTCGCGGCGCAGCGCCCGATGGGGCGAACCGCGCTTGAGGAAGCGGCTGAGCTCGGCCCAGGTCGGATATTCGGCCGAGCACAGGAGACGCGAGACGGCGAAAGCGCCGTTGGCGTTGGCGTAGGCGCAGCAGGTCTCGAGCGGCTCGTCGCGCAGCCAGCCGCGCAGGAAGCCGGACATGAAGGCGTCGCCGGCGCCGAGCACGTTATAGACCTCGACCGGAAAGCCCGGCCCCGTGATTCCCTTGTCGAGTGAATCAGGGATCGCGCCGGGAAACACGACGCAGCCCATCGGGCCGCGCTTGAGCACCAGCGTCGCCTGGCTCGCCGCGCGGACCGCCTTCAGCGCTTGGAGCGGTTCGTCCGCCCCGCCGGCGATCATCATTTCCTCCTCGGTGCCGACCATGAGATCGCATTGCGGCAGGATGGCGCTCAGGCTACGCGTGACGTCGCTCGACTTGATATAGCGCTCCTCGCCCGCCCCATGGCCGGCGAGCCCCCACAGGTTGGGGCGATAGTCGATGTCGAACACGATCCTGCGGCCGGCGGCGCGGGCGATGCGCATCGCCTTGAGCTGCGCGGCGGCGGTGTTCGGACGGGCGAAATGCGTTCCGCTCACCAGGATCGCCTTGGCGCTCTCGATGAAGGCCGGATCGATGTCCGCCTCGTCGAGCGCGCTGTCGGCGCAATTGTCGCGATAGAAGATAAGCGGAAAGGTCTTCTCGTCGCGGATGCCGAGCAGGACGAGCGACGTCAGCCTCACCGGATCGGTGCGGACGCCGGCGACTTCGACCCCCTCGCGCGCGCATTGCTCGCGGATGAAGCGGCCCATGTGCTCGTCGCCGACCCGGGTGATGAGGCCGCTCTTCAGCCCCAGGCGCGCCGTGCCGATGGCGATGTTGGTCGGGCAGCCGCCGACCGCCTTGGAGAACGTCGCCATGTCTTCCAGCCGGCCGCCGACCTGGACGCCGTAAAGGTCGACCGAGGAGCGGCCGATGGTGATGACGTCGAGGCGGAGATCGGAGGCCACACGCGGCTCCGGCTCAAGGCTCGAGCGGCGGGTCGCCGGCGCCGACCACGTTCTGATCGAAGTCGATGTTCGAGCCGGTCATCAGCCCGGATTCCTCCGAGCACAGAAAGGCACAGGCGCGCGCGACCTCCTTGGGATCGAGCAGGCGACCGAAGGGTCGGTTCTTGACCGCTTCTTCCAGCCAACCGTCCTTGCCGCCGTGATACGTCTTCATGATCCGGTCCTCGCCCGGCGTCGACATCCAGCCGATGTTCAGGCCATTGACGCGGATCCGGAACTTGAGCAGCGAGTGGGCGACGTTGCGGGTCAGGGTGGCGAGCGCGCCCTTCGACGCGCAATAGGCGGCGATGAACGGCTGCCCGCCGTGAGCCGACATCGACTGGATGTTGACGATCGCGCCGGCGATCTTTTCGCGCCGCATGATCCGCACGGTCTCCTGGATGAGGAAGAACGGCGCGCGCACGTTGACGTTGAAAATCTCGTTGTAACGATCCTCGGTGGTGTCGAAGATGTCGCCTCGGTCGCTCAAGCCGGCGGCGTTGACCAGCGCGTCGACGCGGCCGAAACGCTCGTCGGCCGCTGCAACCACCCTGCGGCAGTCGGCGACGCTGGCGAGATCGGCTTTGACGAACACGGTCGGACAGCCGGCCGACGAAATGTCGCTTGCAACCCGCTCGCCTCGCTCCGCATTGCGGCCACAGATGACAATTCCGCCGGCGCCGCGCTCGGCGAACAGTCGCGCGATGGCCTCGCCAAGCCCTTGCGTCCCGCCGGTGACGACGGCGATCTTGCCGTTGAGATTGGCCGGCCCGCGGTAGGCTGGGCGCGCCGATGCGGTGGCCTCGGGGGCGGGGGTCCTGGCCATGAGCGTTTTCTCCTTGGGGCGAAGCGCCGCGCCGACCGGCCGTCGTTGCTTTCCCGCAACCTACACGCCGTCGCGCTCGCCCGCCAGCGGAATGAAACAAAAATTCTATTCCCAAGTCAATATGGAACGTATATTCTTTTTTTGAACAGGGCCCGCCTTGCCTCGCGACGGGCGCCCGCCAACGGAGGAACGCATTCATGAGATTCGGCATCATCGGCGCAGGCAGGATCGGCAAGATCCACGGCGGCAACGTCGCGGCGCGCCCCGACAGCGAGGTGGTGCTGGTCGCGGACGCCGATCCGGCCGCCGCCGCCGCCCTGGCCAAGGCCACGCGCGCGAAGGTCGCCGAAGTCGACGCGATCCTCGCCGCCAAGGACGTCGAAGCCGTCGCCATCTGTTCGCCGACCGACACCCATGCCGACCTCATCGAGCGCGCCGCGCGGGCGGGCAAGGCAATCTTCTGCGAGAAGCCGATCGACCTCGATGTCGGCCGCGTCCGGGCCTGCCTCGAGGTCGTCAAGAAGACCGGCGCCACGTTGATGGTGGGGTTCAACCGCCGGTTCGACCCGAATTTCGCTGCGCTTCGCCGGCGCGTCGCCGAGGGCGCGGTCGGCGCCCTCGAGATCGTCTCGATCACCTCGCGCGATCCCGGGCCGCCGCCAATCTCCTATATCGCCCGCTCGGGCGGCCTTTTCCGCGACATGATGATCCATGACTTCGACATGGCCCGGTTCGTCCTCGGCGAAGAGCCGGTGGCGGTGAGCGCGATGGGGTCGGCGCTGGTCGACAAGGCGATCGGGGAGGCCGGCGACATCGACACCGCGGTGGTCATCATGGAGACCGCCTCAGGCAAGGTGGCGCAGATCTCCAATTCGCGCCGCGCGACCTACGGCTACGATCAGCGGGTCGAGGCGCACGGCGACAAGGGCATGCTCCGGGCCGACAACGTGCGCGAGACGACGGTCGAGTGGGCCGGCGCGCATGGCTTCGCCAGCGACAAGGCGCTCAACTTTTTCCTCGAGCGCTATGATGCGGCCTATCGCAACGAGCTTGACGCTTTCATCGGCGCCGCAAAGTCCGGCGGGAAGCCCCATCCCGACGGCGGCGACGGACTCATGGCGCTCTTGCTCGCCGACGCGGCCTACCGGTCCTGGAAGACGCAGCAGCGCGTTTCCGTCGCTTGAGGACCTGCTTTTATGTCGCTTGCGCCCGCAGCGGCATGGCCCTATAGGCGGCGGCGTTAACAGGAAGAAGGCATGGCGCAGGCCCAGAAACGACGCCCGCCTTCAAACTGGGCGCCGATCGAAGCGCCGCCCCCCCAGCCGCCGTTGTTTGTCGGGCGCCTGGTCGACGCCGTCTCGCGCCGTCGCTTGGCGCTTCGACGGCTCGGCATCGCAGCGAGCGTCCTCATCGTCGCTTTTGCGGCGACGATATTCATACGCACCCTCATCCGGATCGATCCGAACAAGGTCAAGGCCGCGATCGCCGGGACGGGCGGCGATCAGATCGCCCTTTCCTTCGCCTTCACGGCGCTGAGCTACCTCGCGCTTACCGGCTATGACGCGCTGGCGCTCCGCCACCTCAAGATCAAGGTTCCTTACCGGCTGACGGCGCTCGCTTCCTTCGCCAGCTACGCGTTTTCGTTCACGCTCGGGTTTCCGCTGGTGACGGGGGCAGCGGTCCGCTACTGGATCTACGGTCCCGTCGGCCTTTCGGCCGGCAAGGTGGCGAGCCTGACGATCGTCGCCGGGATCACGTTCTGGCTCGGCATGGGACTGGTGGTCGGGTCCGGCTTCCTTTCGGCGTCCGATCCGGTGGCCGGGATCGACCACTTCCATCCCCTCGTCAATCGCCTCATCGGCGCCGGCGTCGTCGGCGCGGTGGTCGCCTATCTCGCCTGGATTAGCCGCTTGCGCTGGCGGGACGCGGCGGTTGTCGGCGATTTCAAGCTGCCCGGTCCAGTGCTGACGCTCGGGCAGATGGCGCTTGGCGTCATTGACATCTGCTCGGCGTCGGCGGCTCTCTATGTTCTGCTGCCGGAAGGCGAAAGGTTTGGCTTTCCCACCTTCGCCACCCTCTACTCCCTTGCCGCCATGCTCGGCATCGCCAGTCACGCGCCCGGTGGCATTGGCGTGTTCGAGGCGACGATCCTCCAGGGCGTCGGTGGCAACGAGGACGCCGTGCTCGCCTCTCTCTTGCTTTTTCGCGGCATCTATTACGCCGTTCCCTTCGTCGCCGCGATGGCGATGCTGGGCGGCGTCGAGGCTGTGCGCCGCTGGCGTTCGCTCCGGGAAGCGATGTCGGCCGCGTCGCACGATTAGCGGGCGAAGCGATGCGAAGCGCCGACGCACAGAGTCTCGCCGACCATGTGGGATCGCCGTTTGCGTCACAGCTTGTGGGCGCGATGCCGGAGCCTGCGATCATCGTCGGCCCGGACGAGCGCGCGGCGGCGGCCAACAAGCCGGCGTTGGAGCTCCTGCCCGGGCTTAGGATCGGCGATCCGTTCGTGCTCGGCCTGCGCGCCCCCGACGTCATCGACGCGCGGCGTCGGGTCATGGCGAGCGGCGAAGCCGAGACCGTGCTGTGGAGCGAGCGGGTGCCGGTCGAACGGCTGTTCGACGTCTGCGTGGCGCCGCTCGCGACCGAGGACGGCGAAGTGGTGGCGACGCTGATCACGCTCCGCGATCAGACCGAAGCGAGGCGGGTCGAGCGCCTGCGCGTCGACTTCATCGCCAACGCCAGTCATGAATTGCGCACCCCGCTCGCTTCGCTCGTCGGCTTCATCGAGACCCTGCAGGGCTCGGCGCATGACGACCCGAAGGCCCGCGACCGGTTCCTGGCCATCATGCGCGAGCAGGGGCGGCGGATGGCGCGGCTGATCGAGGACCTGCTGTCGCTGTCGCGCATTGAGCAGAAGCAACACGTGCGGCCCGAGACCATTGTCGATCTGGCCCAGACCACCCGCAGCGTCGTCGATGCGCTGACGCCGATGGCCGAGGATCTCGGCGTCGAAATCCGCCTCAGCGCGCTGCAACCGGTGATGGTCGCGGGCGATCGCGACGAGCTTCTGCGGGTGGCGGAGAACCTGATCGAGAATGCGATCAAATATGGCGTTCGGGGCGACTCGGAGGCCGCAGACGTCGTCGAAATCGCGGTGTCGATGACCGAGAAGGAAGGAAGCCTGAGCGTTCGGGACTACGGGTACGGCATTGCGCCGGAGCATCTGCCGCGGCTGACCGAGCGGTTCTACCGCGTCGACGCCACCCAGAGCCGGGCCAAGAACGGCACCGGGCTCGGCCTCGCCATCGTCAAGCACATCCTCACCCGCCACCGCGGCAGGCTGAACATCACCAGCCGCGTGAACCAGGGCTCCTGCTTTGTCGCGGTCGTGCCGCTGCAGCAGAAAACGAAGCCGTGACCTTCTTTCAGCGCACGGCCGTCCGGCGCAGGCGGTCGCGTTCTCGCCGCCTGTCGTGGGCCGGCTGGTAGGCGAGGGAGCCATGGTAGGCGCAATACGGACCGGAGGCTGCGGGCGACCCGCAGTAGCGGAATTCGGAGCTGGCCGGGTCGCCCAGCGGCCAGCGGCACATTGCTTCTTTCAGCTCGACGATCGTCACCCTGAGCGACATCGGCACGACGACGCTCTCGAACGCCTCCGGCTCGGCGTCCGTCAGCAGCTCGGGGGCGATCGCGAGCGCCGTCGCGC
>JBAUXQ010000545.1:0-2212 GCA_049584355.1 Roseiarcus sp.
GGTCAGGGACGGCGAAGTGGCCGACGCGAGGAGCGCCGATCCGGACGTGATCGGGGTGCGCCGGATGTTCGAATTGATGGCGCGCGAGCCGCGGCTCAGCGCCACCGCGATCCAGACCGTCGGCGCCAAGGGTTGGGACGGCTTCGCGCTGGCGATCGTGAACTAGGGCGGCGATTGCGTCCGGTTGACGCTCCCTTCTCCGCGCAGCGGGGAAGGTGGCCCGAAAGGGCCGGATGGGGTGTGGAAAGCAGGGATGACTCTGTGCAAGTTGGCCGTGACGGTCGTGCAATCCGGTCTGCCGCGCGGCAGCGGGCCACGCCCCATCCGGCCTTCGGCCACCTTCCCCAGCAAAGCTGGAGAAGGGGGAAACCGCGGCCCCGTCCGAGCATGGACTGCGTCTATGCGCCGATGAGCTTCGCCAGCCGCTGCAGCGCGAAGGCGTAGCCCTGCGTTCCGCAGCCGACGATCACCCCCGAGGCGACGCTTGAGACAAACGAGTGATGCCGGAAGGCCTCGCGCTTGTGGACATTGGAAATATGCACCTCGATGATCGGCCCGGCGAAGGTATGAAGCGCGTCGAGGATGGCGACCGAGGTGTGGGTGAAGGCGGCGGGATTGATGACGATGCCGGCGGCGCGCTCGCGGGCGGCGTGAATGAAGTCGATGATCTCGTATTCGCGGTTGCTCTGATGGAACTCGATCGAAAGCCCGAGCTCAGCCCCGACCCGCCGGCAGTCGGCCTCGACCTCGGCGAGCGTCTCGCGGCCATAGATCTCGGGCTCGCGCTTGCCGAGCAGATTGAGATTGGGTCCGTTCAGGACGACGACGATCGGGCTCACGGCGCTTCCCCGCATGGCGCCGAGGGCGCCCCTCAAGGTCTGTCTCTAACACGCGCGGGCGGGCCGCGCATGCGAGCTCTTGGCTACGCGTCCCGCCCCCTCCACCGTCCTTCGGACGGTCCCCCTCCCCCGCTTTGCGTGGGAGGATAGGGCTAGCCGCGACGGTCGCCGCCTAAATCCTCCCTTGCCGCGCAGCGGCGGGGGAGGGGGACCATGCGGAGCATGGTGGAGGGGGCAAACCTCCCTCAATAGTGGGCGATGACGACCATCGGCTTTGTCTGCAAATCGGCGGGAGGGAAGGTCTGGAGGCCGTCCGGCCCGGACCCGGGCCACTCCGCGATGTCGGCGGGCGCAATTCCGTTGCGGCTGAGCTCGGCCCGCACGCTCTCGACCCGGCGGTCGAGAATGCGGGCGCGCTGATCCGCGTCCCCCGCCACCTCCGCCCGCGCGTTGACGTCGATCAGCGTGACCGTTTGCGGCGCACGGCCCGCGGCGGCGTCGACGACCTGCTGCCGGCCATAAGTCGTGAGCGCCGAGCCGCGCCACGCCCTCGCCTCGAGAATGTCGCGCTTGACGACTGGGGGCGTCGCGCAGCCTGCCGCCGTGAGGGCGACCGCGCAGGCGAAAAGAACGCGCCTCACCCGTGCCACGCGGCGACGGTTTTCAGCGCCGAGAAGCCGTAGAGCGCTTCGAAGCCTTTCTCGCGGCCATGGCCCGATTTGCCGACGCCGCCGAACGGCAGTTCGACGCCGCCGCCCGCGCCGTAATTGTTGATGAACACCTGCCCGGCGCGCAAAGCTTTGGCGAGGCGCATCTGGCGGCCCCCATCGGCCGTCCAGACGCCCGCGACCAGGCCGTAGCCGGTCCCGTTGGCGATCGCGACCGCCTCGGCCTCGTCATCGAAGGGAATGACGACCTGGACGGGGCCGAAGATTTCCTCCTGGGCCAAGCGATGGCCGGGGCCGACATCGGCGAACAGGGTCGGGGCGACGTAATGCCCCCCGCGCGGCGCGTCGGCGACGATCTCGCCGGTCGCGGCGGTCTTGAGGTCGGCGCCCTCGGCGATGAATCGGCTCACGATCGCTTTCTGCCGCTCGGAGATGAGCGGCCCGACGTCGAGGTCGGCGTCGGCCGGGCCGACCTTGAGGCTCCGGTAGCGAGCCGCCATCCGCTCGACGACCTCGCCGTAACGCCGGCGCTCGACCAGGATGCGCGAGGCGGCCGAACAAGTCTGGCCGGCATTCTGGATGCCGGCGTTGACCAGGAACGGCAGCGCGCGCTCGAGGTCGGCGTCGGCGAACACGGCTTGAGGCGATTTTCCCCCGAGTTCCAGCGTCACCGGGGCGACATGGCGCGCCGCCGCCGCCTGGACC
>JBAUXQ010000546.1:0-3539 GCA_049584355.1 Roseiarcus sp.
CCGATCTTCCCCGGGATCTTCATTCCGGTCAGGTTCACCTGGACGAACTACGGCGCTGAGGTCGTCCGCGCCGGCCTCAACTACAAGTTTTGAAGAGGCGCGGGCTTCCTCAGAGCCTTCGCGCTGCAAGAATGAGCAAACGACTTCGCTCATCCTGAGCGCGTCGATCCGAAGAAGAACTCTCTATTCGCGAATAGTGCGCGTCTTTTCTGGGCTAATCGGCGCGCCGCGGGCTATTGCCGATATTGCTGGATGCGGGTGGTGCGGAGCCCGGCCAGGCCAAACTGGTCGATCGAGACCTGCCAACTCAGAAATTCGTCGACCGTCAGCGTGTAGCGCGAGCACGCCTCCTCCAGCGAAAGCAACCCGCCCCGCACCGCTGCGACCACCTCCGCCTTGCGGCGAATGACCCAGCGGCGGGTGGTGGGCGGCGGCAGATCGGCGATCGTCAGCGGACTGCCGTCAGGACCGATGACATATTTCACTCTCGGCCGCAGCGTTTCACTCATCTTGAACTCTCACTCGAACGCATGGCACGTCTTCGCCGACACTTCGCCGACACTAGGCGAAGCGATTTAAGATTTACCTAAGCGGCGGCGGCGGAAGAGCCAGCGATACATGCCTATGGCCGGATGGGTCTTGCGTAAGCGCGGCGACGGGTGCAGTCAGCGCGGATAACTGACCGAAAGCGGAGCGCGGCCAAGGTTCGGCCCTGTTTGGCGGCTAGCGGAATTCCGAATCGACGACGATGAATTGGAGCGCCGGAATGCGAGGGTATGGAGTGAGGTTGCTGCTCGCGATTGCGGCGGCGGCGTTCGGAGTCGTGTCGGCGTGGGCCGCCGATTGCGGGGACAGCGCAGACGGGTTCAATGAATGGCTGGCCTCGTTCAAGCAGGTTGCGATTCGGGACGGCGTTTCGCCTCAGGTCGTCGACGCAGCCCTGAACGGGGTCGCCTACCAGCCCGCGGTCTCGGCCCACGATCGCAGCCAGGGTTTCGGACAGAGTTTCGCCGTCTTCTCCGCCCGGCACGCCACGCCCGCCCTGATCAAGAAGGGCAAGACGATGCTGCTTGCCTATGCCGAGCCGTTTCAGAAGATCGAACAGCGTTACGGCGTCCCGGCCCCCGTTTTAGCGGCGATCTGGGGGCTCGAAACCGGATATGGCGGCGACCTCGGCGCCTACCCGACCTTTAGCGCGCTGGCGACGCTGGCCTACGACTGCCGGCGGGCGGAAATCTACCGCGCTGAGCTGGTTGACGCCCTGATGATCGTCCAGAGAGGACTGCTGCAGCCTGGACAGATGCGCGGCGCCTGGGCGGGCGAGATCGGCCAGACCCAGTTCATGCCGTCGGCGTATCTCAAATACGCCGTGAACGTCGAGGGCGGCGGCGGCGGCAACCTGATGAGCCCCGCGGACGCGTTGGCCTCGACCGCAAATTTCCTCCGCGGCCACGGCTGGCAACCGGGCGCGGGCTGGGACGAAGGCCAGCCGAACTTCCCAGCCCTGCTCGAATGGAACTCGGCCCCGGTCTACGCCAAGACGATCGCATTGCTCGCCGACAAACTGGCGCAGCCCTAGCGGTTCCGCCCCGAGCCGCGCTATGGCGGCGGCGGCTGAATTGGGCTATGGGCTTGCTTGATCGGGCGCGAAGCCCGACATAATCCCCTGTCCGGCATCTCAGCCCGGTAAGACTATCATGCTTGCACCGTCGCTCGCGCCGCCCGCTCGCGCCGCGCTCAACAGCCTCGGCCTGCGCAAGGCGCCGGCCGAAACCCGCGTCGTCGTGGCGATGTCGGGCGGCGTCGACTCGTCGGTCACCGCGGCGATGCTTGCTGCTGAAGGCTACGATGTCGTCGGCGTGACGATGCAGCTCTATGACCACGGCGAAGCCATGCATCGCAAGGGCGCATGTTGCGCCGGGCAGGATATCCACGACGCGCGTGATGTCGCGGCCCGGCTCGGCATTCCCCATTACGTGCTGGATTACGAGGAGCGCTTTCGGGAGAAGGTTATCGAGCCGTTCGCCCGCGCCTATGTCGCCGGAGAGACGCCGGTCCCGTGCGTCGCCTGCAACCAGCACATGAAATTCGCTGATCTGTTCGCCGCCGCCAACGACCTCGGCGCCGACCTCTTGGCGACCGGCCACTATGTCGTCAGCCGGGACGACGGGCGCGGGGGGCGGGCGCTTTACCGGGCGGCCGACCCGGATCGCGACCAGAGCTATTTCCTGTTCGCCACCACCCGCGCGCAGCTTGCCGGCCTCCGGTTTCCCTTGGGGACGATGCCGAAGGCGCGGGTCCGCGAACTCGCGCGCGAATATGGCCTTGTGATCGCCGAAAAGGCCGACAGCCAGGACATTTGCTTCGTGCCGTCGGGCCATTACACCGACGTGATCGAGCGGCTGATGCCCGGGGCCTCGGTTCCCGGCGAGATCGTCAATGTCAACGGGCGCGTGCTCGGACGGCACAACGGCGTGGTTCACTACACCATCGGCCAGCGGCGCGGCATTGGGGTCGCGGCGGCCGAGGCGCTCTATGTGGTCGCCCTGGACGCGGCCAACGCGCGGGTCGTCGTCGGTCCCCGCTCCTCGCTCGCGACGGCGCGGCTGCGGTTGCGCGACGTCAATTGGATTGGCGAAGGCGAGATCGTCGATTTGCCCGACAGCGGACTGCCGATTGCGGCCCGGGTGCGCTCGACGCGTCCGCCGGCGCCCGCCCTGCTGAGGCGTTCGGGCGAGATCGAGTTCGTCCAACCCGAAAGCGGCGTATCGCCGGGCCAGGCTTGCGTATTCTATGACTCCGTCGACCCGAACGCACGGGTGCTCGGGGGCGGATTCATCGCCGCCGGCTGAGGCTCGAGATCGGGGAGACCGCCATGGCCGCGTTCGACGACGAACCCTCGCTCGGCGAGAAGCGCAAGCCGCTCCTCGCGCACCAGATCGGGCAGAACCTCGACGACCTGTCGGCGCCCGAGCTTAAGGAGCGCATCGGCCTCTTGCGCGCCGAGATTGAGCGGCTCGAGAGGGCGATTGAGGCCCGTCAGGCGACCCGCGCGGCGGCCGACTCGGCGTTCAAGATCTGACGAATCGAGGGGCGCGCCGCGTTGGCGCGGGCAGGACCGGCGTTGCTCGTTAAAGATGCAGTTAACGCTTACCGATCACGAATGAGGGAAGCCTGCTGAACCGGCTCTCGATAGGCCGCTCCACTTTCGTTCCGGATCTCCGATGATTGCGTCTTCAAAGCCGCCCCGGGCGGTTTTTTTTGTCCATTGCCAGAGCCGGCGCTTCCACGTTAACCTTGCTCAATAGTAAATGCTCGCAAACGACTGCGCGGGAGTTATTGTCGCTTGCGTCCCTCAGATTTCGCGCTGGCGAGTCTTTGCGCCGCCTTGCGTCAATGAGATGGGAGTTGAGAGCGTATGGGTCGTCAGTTCGAAGGACCGAGGCGTAATTTCGCCGCCGCCGCTTCACCGCCGAACGCCATTCCTTTCATCCACCGTCTAGCGGTATCGGGCGCATTCAAGGATCTGTTTCGCGAGG
>JBAUXQ010000547.1:0-2087 GCA_049584355.1 Roseiarcus sp.
GATCGCCTCGCCCCGCTCGGGATGGCGCGGCGCGATCAGCGTCAGCGCGTCGGGAAACACCTGGCGGAGGCGCCTGTGCGCCGCCGCCGCGATCATCTCCTCGCCTTCGTGGGTCGAGGCGGCGATCCAGATCTGGCGGCCCGACGTCAGGCCGGCGAGCTCGGCCAGCTCGCGCCGGTCGGCCGGCAGCGTCGGCGCGTCGAATTTGACGTCGCCGACGACGAGCACCCTCGGCGCGCCCAGCGCAACAAGCCGTTCGCCGTCGCGCTCGCTGCGGGCGAGGCACAGATCGAAATCCTTCATCAGCGCGGCGATGAACCGCGGCGCCTTCATCCAGCGGCTGAGCGACCGCTCGCTGATCCGCCCGTTGACCATCGCCAGCGGCGACCCTGACCGCTTCAATTCCACGATCATATTGGGCCAGAGTTCGCTCTCCGCCACCAGCGTCGCGTCGGGACGCCAATGCCTGAGGAACCGGCGAACGAACAGCGGACTGTCAAGCGGCGCATATTGGTGCAGCGCGCCCGCCGGCAGGCGCTGCGCGAGCAAGGCGGCCGATGTCAGCGTTCCGGTGGTTACCAGCGCGGTCGCGCCCGTGCGGGTGATGCGCTCGACAAAGGGCAGGAGCACCGCAGCTTCTCCGACGCTTGCGCCGTGCAGCCAGACGAGCGGTCCTGGCGGACGGGCAAGACGGGTCAGGCCCCGGCGCTCGCCGATGCGTCGCGGATCCTCCTTGCCGCGCCTGAGCCGCATCGCCAGGATCGGCCCGGCCAGCGGCGTCGCCAGGAACGAGGCTGTTCGATAGGCGATAAGCGACAGCGGCGCCGTCATGCTGGTCTCAGCCGGGCGCCTGGATCGCTTGCACCAACCATCGCGTAGGCCTGCCGGTGCGCCTCGTCGAGCCCGCGCTCGACGGCGCGCCGCGCGGCCTCTATCTCCGCTTCATCCGCGTTGGCCGAAACGCGGATCAAATCGCCGGCGATGACGACCGCGCGACCGAACGGCAATCCAAGCGTGGCGCGATCCCAGGTGTTAAACTGGACGCGCAGGCTCGACACCACCGCGGTCGGGACGATCGGACGGCCCGACAGCTTGGCCAGTGCGACGATTCCGTGCCCGGCGATGCGCGCGCGCTTGGGCACGTCGGCGGTCATGGCGACGGAGGCGCCGGATTCAAGCTGGCGCATCAGTTCGCGCATCGCCGACGCCCCGCCCTTGTAATAGATGCGGTCGGCCGGGCCGCCCGAGCCGCGTACCGGGGTGATGTCGAGCCGCTCGGCGGCAAGCGCCTGGGCGCCGGCGTCCTCGTGGCGCGAAATGAGCACCGCGAGTCGATCCATGGTCTTCGGACGTGCGAGCGGCATCATCAGATGCTGGCCGTGCCACATCGCGGCGATCAGCGGCAGCTCGCCCTTGATGAATGCGTCGAGATCCTCGGGGACGGTCGTGAACCGGCTCGTGCCCTGAACGAGGCGCAGATAGCTCGCGAGGAGGAAGCCGATCGACTCCTGCGCCCACTGCGACCTGCCGACACGCCTCGCCATTGAGGGCTCACGCGGTCCGGGTCGGGGGCGTGAGGTCCGGTTCGAGTAGGCGATGCAGGTGGACCACGTAATAGCGGAACTGCGCCCTGTCGACGGTCGCCTGAGCCTTGGCGCGCCACGCCCGCTCGGCGCTGGCGTAGTCGGGAAACAGGCCGACGATGTCGATCTTGTCGAGATCGCGGAATTCGTGGCTGTCGAGCGATTTCAGTTCGCCGCCGAACACCATGTGCAGCAACTGCGGCTTCGCCTCGCCTTGAGCTTTGGGATCGCGGGACGTCATGATCGTTTTCCTTGAGACGCGTTTATGTGGATCGGCGCCGGTTCACCGGCTGGCCTTTGCCTTCGACGCGGCAAAAACGCAAGCGGTCCGATAACCGCCGCCGCCGATCAGTTTGACCGCCAGCCGATCGCGGCGCGAAAGGCCTCGATCAGGCCGGGCGGGGCCGCCGCCGACGCGGCGAGGAGCGCGCGGCGCCGGACTTGGCGGGCGTTGTAGAGGAGCGGCTCGCCCGACCCGTCGATCAGGCGCGCGCCCGCTTCCTC
>JBAUXQ010000548.1:0-2161 GCA_049584355.1 Roseiarcus sp.
CGGATCGAAGTGCGACAGGGGCAGGTTGAGGGCGTTCGGAATATGACCGACAGCGAATTCGTGCGGCTCGCGTACGTCCACCACCGTCCACGCGCCGGAGCCGACGGCCTCATCGAGCTCGTCGAAATCGACGCCGTCCGGGTCAGACGCCTGCCCGGAGCGCGAAAACTGGTTGAACGACATCCCTTGCCTCTCCGAGGTCATGCGTGGCTGGCGACCATCGCGGCCGGCGCCGCTCCCATATAGACCGCCACGCCCGCCGTTTCGAGACGCGCGACGCGCGGCGACCGATTGAGCATTTTCGGCCTCGCTCGATCAACATATATATATTCGCATAATAGAATTCTTTGATCCCCAAAAAGGCCATCAAATTTTCGTGGGACAAGCTTGACCCGGCGCCGCGAAGGCGACAACCTGACCTCCCATGCGCATTCTCCCCTTCTCGACGCCGGGGCGCTTCTGGCGCGGGAACTTGCACACCCATTCGACCCTCTCCGACGGCGCCCTGAAGCCCGAGGACGTGGTCGAGGCCTACAAGCGCACGGGCTACGATTTCCTCCAGCTGTCCGATCATTTTCTCGGCCGCTTCGATTGGCCGATCGCCGATACCCGCAACCTGCGCTCGAATGACTTCACCACCCTGATCGGGGCTGAGGTTCACGCCATGGCGACGTCGGCGGGCGAATATTGGCACATTGTCGCGACCGGACTGCCGCTTGATTTTCCCCCGGCCGAACCGGACGAAACCGGGCCGATGCTGGCGGCCCGGGCGAGGGAAGCGGGCGCTTTCGTCACCATGGCTCATCCCTCGTGGTCGCAACTGACGATCGAGGACGGGCGCTCGCTCGCCGCCGCGCATGCCGTCGAGGTCTATAATCACACCTGCGCGGTCCTGACCGATCGAGGCGACGGCTTCTATCTGCTCGACCAGCTGTGCAACGAGGATCGGCGGCTGATGGCGGTTGTCGGCGACGACGCGCATTTCCACAGCGGCGACCTCGACGCCTTCGGCGCCTATGTGATGGTCAAATCGGAATCGCTCGACCCCGAAGCGCTGCTCGGCGCGCTGAAGGCGGGCAAGTTCTATTCGAGCCAGGGCCCGCGAATCCACAACGTCGAGATCACCCGCAAGGACGTACGGGTCGAGTGCACTCCAGCCAACGCCATCGCGGTCGTCACCGGCGCTTCGGCGGCGGTGAGCCGCGTCGGGCGCGGCCTCACGGACGTGACGATCGAGTACGCCGAAGCCAGGAAGTGGGCCTGGAGCGAGCTGCCGCCGATCAAATGGTTTCGCATCGTCGTCATCGACGGCCCGCGGCGGGCCTGGACCAACCCGATCTGGGTCGACGCTCTCAACTGATCTGAGGCGGCCTAACCGGCCCGAAGCCGCGCCCGACCGCCGCGGCCTTCGCCCTTGCGCGCTGCGGCGCGCGGCCATACATGCGGCCCTTGCCGAACGGTGAGGCGAAAAAACTTGAGGACCGAGCGCCGATGACTGACGAGACCGCCGCCCGCTCGCCCGGATGGCGCGCGACGACCATCCTGATGGTGCGCAAGGGCGGTAAGGTCGTCATCGGCGGCGACGGCCAGGTCAGCATGGGCCAGACGGTCGTCAAATCCAATGCCCGCAAGGTTCGCCGTCTCGCCAAGGGCGACGTGATCGCAGGCTTCGCCGGCGCGACCGCCGACGCTTTCACGCTTTTCGAGCGGCTCGAGGCCAAGCTCGACCAGTATCCCGGCCAGCTCGCGCGCGCCTGCGTCGAACTGGCCAAGGACTGGCGCACCGACCGTTACCTGCGCCGGCTCGAGGCGATGCTTATCGTCGCCGACAAGGGGTCGGGCTTCACGCTTTCGGGCTCGGGCGACGTGCTTGAGCCGGAGGGGGACGAATTCGGGTCGGCGATGGCGATCGGGTCGGGCGGCAATTATGCGCTCGCCGCCGCCCGCGCGCTGATGCCGATGGGGCTCGAGGCCGATGAGATCGTCCGCCGCTCGATGCGCATCGCCGCCGAAATCTGCGTCTACACCAACGTTAATCTGATCCTCGAAAGCCTGTGACCTCATGTCGGATCTGTCGCCCCGCGAAATTGTCTCCGAACTCGACCGCTTTATCGTCGGTCAGGCGGAGGCCAAGCGCGCCGTCGCCATCGCGCTGCGCAAT
>JBAUXQ010000549.1:0-3606 GCA_049584355.1 Roseiarcus sp.
AGCGAGAACCGCGGCGAAGGCGGGCGAACGGGTGAAACCGCCCTCGACGATAAGGTCTCCTGGCGCTTCGAGGCGCTGCAGAAGATGGGCGGTCATCAGCGCGGCGTAGAGGGTGGCGAGCGCCGCGCGGGCCTTTGGCGTCGAGGGCGCCTGGCCTTCGATCCGGCCGATGCGCCCGGCGAACGGGCCGCCCTGGTCGGAGAAGGCCGGAAGAGCGAGCGCGCCCGAGGCGACCACGCCGGCGACATCGGCCTCGTCCGCGTCGGCTGGCGCTTCGCCGGCGAGGACCGCGAATTCGCGTCCGCCCATGAAGCGGGCGGTCGGCACCGGCTCTCCGCGCACGTCGACATTGGCCAGCATGTCGGCCTTCGGATCGAGACGACCTTTTCCGCCGACCGCCATGATGATGACCCAGGTCCCGGTCGAGATCACGGTGAACGGATCGCGCCGCGACACCAGATGCGGCACCAGCGAAGCGTTCGAATCGTGGGCCCCGCAGACGACCCGCACATCGGGCGAGAGGCCTGTCGCCGCCGCGACCTCGGCCTTCAGCGTTCCGAGCGTGTCCCAGGCGTGGCGCATCGACGGGAAAAGCCGCCGCCAGCCGAGCCTGTCGACCATGCTCGACAGCCCGCCCTCGCTCGGGCGCCACAGATCGGTGTGCGAGCCGATCGAGGTGAACTCGGTCGCAGAAACACCGCTCAGGCGCCACGACCAATATTGCGGATAGGCCAGAAACGCGCGCGCAGCGGCGAACTCAGCCGGGAATCGGCGCTGAAGATAGTAGACCTGCCGGCCAAGGTTGAGCCCCCGCGGCAGGTTAGGCGACAGCGTCTCCTCAAATGGAGGCCGAACCTTGTCATATTCCGCTGCGACGGGGCCATCAATGTCGAATTCATAGTCCACGGCCGGCAGCGCGGCGTCCTCGTCCCCAACCAGCACGCCTGCCGCGCCATGCGCCGAGATCGAAATCGCATTGATGGTGAATTGGGCGCCAAGTTCCTTCAACGCTCCGATAAGGAACGACCAGGCGCCCTCGGTGGAAAGCCGTCGGTACGGCCAGCGCGCGTCCGGCGAGACCGAAGCGTTGGGATGGCCGCGCTCGGCCACGACCTTGCCTGCGGCGTCGAACACGACAACCTTCATGTTGGTCTTGCCAAGGTCGAACACCGCGACGCAGCCGTTCATGCCCGCTTGGCCCCCTTCATTCCAGGTGGAACATCTCGATGAGCGGCGCGGTGACCGGGCTGCCGTCGGGATTGGCGGCCATGATGTCCTTCATGTGCGCCCACCAGCGCCGCATCGCCGGATGCTTCGCCACCTCGTCCATGCGGTAGTCGTCAGTGGGCTCGAGATAGGCGAAAAGCGTGTTGGTGTCGGGGTCGAGAAAGATCGAATAGTTCCTGACGCCCGATTCGCGCAAGAGCGCCTGCAACTCCGGCCAGATCGCGTCGTGCCGACGGCGGTATTCGTGGGACTCGCCGGGGTTGAGGAACATCTTGAACGCATAGCGCTGCATTGGGGCCTCGGCCTCACGCCCCCTCATCGTCGCGGCCTCAGCCGCGGAGAAGGAAGTAACCTCTCCCCGCGCGCGTTGCGGGGAGAGGCGACGGCATCAGAAGTCGAACTTGTCGACGTTGCTCTTGTTGTAGATGAAGGGCGGTCCAAGCAGGATCTCGCTGCCGTTGACGACGTCGAGCTTGCCGAGTTTGCCTGCTTCGACCGAGGTCGAACCGGGCTTGAGCTTGCCGTCGACGACCGCGCGCATCACGTAGGTCGCGGCATAGCCGAGATCGACCGGGTTCCATAGGACCACCGACTTGACGCAGCCGGCGTTGACGTAGGGCTTCATTGCGTTCGGGGTCGCGAGGCC
This sequence comes from Roseiarcus sp., assembly GCA_049584355.1. Classification (GTDB taxonomy): domain Bacteria; phylum Pseudomonadota; class Alphaproteobacteria; order Rhizobiales; family Beijerinckiaceae; genus Roseiarcus. The sequence continues at coordinate 1,874 of JBAUXQ010000549.1, forward strand.
GACGACCGCGACCTTGCCGCACAAGCCCGCCTTCGTCACCGCTTCGGCGGAAGCCGGAGTCGCGACCGACGTCATGCCGAACAGGCCCTTCAGCTTATCGCCGTATTTGTTGATGAGCGTCGTCGCCTGGTTGAACGACAGGTTGTTGTCCTCCTGCGCCTCGACCGTCTCGAGCCAATTCATCTTCGGATGACACTTGGCGGCGTAGGCCTGCATTTCGGCGATCCAGCGCGCTTGGTTCGGCGTGGTAAACGTCGAGGTGACGATCGCGAAGCTTCCGTCCTCGCCGATTTCCTTGGCCATCGAGTCCATCATGGCCTTGCCGATGCCGTTGAACTGAGCCTGGTTGACGAACCATTCCCGCGCGTCGGGAGTCGAGTTGGCGTCGTAGCCGACGACGTGGATGCCCTTGGACAGCGCCTTCTTCAAGACCGGCGCGATCGCAACCGGATCGTTGGCGGCGAACAGAATGCCGTCGACGCCGCGGGTGATGTAATTGTCGATGAACTTGATCTGCTCGTCGATCTTGGCCTCGGTCGGTCCGTCGGTCGTCACCTTGACGTTGCCGAGCTCCTTGGCGGCGTCCTGCATGCCCTTGGACGTGGCGTTGAAGTAGCCGATGCCGATCAGCTTCGGCACGTCGACAAGAGTGATCTCCTTGCCCGCTTTGTCAGGCGGATTGGTCGGCTGGCCGCCGTCATAGGGCTTGGCTGCCGCCGGCGCGGCCGCGCCGCTTGCGTCGCAGGCGAGCGGACTGGTCGGCAGATCGTCGGCGCCGTCCCATTTGCCCGCAGCGCTCGCGCCGCCGGCGGCAAACGAGAGGGCGAACATCGCCGCCGCCGTGGTCGTCAGTAAACTCGCTTTCATTTCAGGCTCCTCCCTGGATGCCGCCAGCGGCGGCGTTTGCCCCCCGAAGGCGCGCGCTCAGTCGCGGCGGCGCTGGAGGGAACTCGCTATCAACACTGAAAGAATGAGCGCAACGCCGATCACCATGATCGTCGCGTCGCCCTTGACGCCCGTCAACGCCAAGCCGTTCTTCAACAGCTGGATCATCGCCAGCCCGATCGCGGTGCCCCAGATCGTGCCCGAGCCGCCAAAGATGCTGGCGCCGCCGAGCACCACCGCGGCGATCACGTCGAGCTCGTATCCCATGCCCATGTCCATGCGGGTCGTCGTCACGCGGGAGACCAGCACGATCGCCGCGAACCCCGAGGCCAGGCCCGACAGCGTGTAGACGATGAGCTTGACCCGATCGACCGGCAGCGCGGAGAAGCGCGCCGCCGTCTCGTTGGCGCCGATCGCATAGAGGGTGCGGCCGAAAGTCGTCCGGTCGAGCGCGACCCCCGCCACCAGCATAAGGATCACGAGAACGACGAGTTGCGTCGGCACACCGAACAGGTCGCCCTGACCGAGGACATAGAACCATTCGGGATAGCCGCGCACCGAATGGGCCTGGCTGATCCCTTCGGCGAGGCCGCGATAGAGCGCGAGCGTGGCGATCGTCATGATAAGCGGCGGCACTTTGATCCGGGTAATGACGAGGCCATTGACGAAGCCGGCGAGGCCGCCGACCGCAAGCGCGAAGACGATCGCGACCGGCAGGGAAAAGCCGAAATTCTTCCACGAATAGCCGAGCATGATCGCGCAGAGGCCCACCACGGCGCCGACCGAAAGATCAATTCCGCCGGTGATGATGACGAAAGTCATCGGCAGCGCGATGAGGCCGATTTCGG
>JBAUXQ010000550.1:0-6375 GCA_049584355.1 Roseiarcus sp.
ATGCCGCGCGTGCCGCCGGTGACTACCGCAACTCTCGCCATGTTTCCTCCCCAAATTGTTTGCAACGCGGGCTGTTAAGCCGGCCCGCGCCCGGTCTCTTGTTTAGACCGAATTTTTCTAGCGCTCGACCGTCATCGCGATGCCCATGCCGCCGCCGATGCAGAGCGTCGCCAAGCCCTTTTTCGCGTTTCGGCGCGCCATTTCGTGCAAGAGCGTAGTGAGCACCCGGGCGCCCGAAGCGCCGATCGGATGGCCGAGCGCGATCGCGCCGCCGTTGACGTTGACGATCGCCGGATCCCAGCCGAGGTCTTTGTTGACCGCCAGCGCCTGGGCGGCGAAGGCCTCGTTGGCTTCGACGAGTTCGAGGTCCTTGACCGACCAGCCGGCCTTTTCCAGCGCCTTGCGGCTGGCCGGAATCGGCCCGGTCCCCATGATCGCCGGATCGACGCCCGCGGTCGCCCAGGATACGATGCGCGCCATCGGCGTCAGGCCGCGCTTCTTGGCCTCGGCGGCGCTCATGACCACCAGCGCGGCCGCCCCGTCGTTGAGGCCCGAGGCGTTGGCCGCCGTGACCGACCCGTCTTTGGAAAAGGCAGGCTTGAGTTTCGCCATCGCCTCATAAGTGGCGCCGTGGCGCGGATATTCGTCGGCGTCGACGATGACGTCGCCCTTGCGCGACGAGATCGTCACCGGCACGATCTCATCCTTGAACCGGCCGGCCTTCTGCGCCGCCTCCGCCTTGTTCTGGGAGCCGACGGCGAAGCGATCCTGGTCCTCGCGGCTGATCTGCCACTTCCTGGCGATGTTCTCCGCCGTGTTGCCCATGTGATAGCCGTGAAAGGCGTCGATGAGGCCGTCCTGCAGCATAGTGTCGACGAGCTTCAATTCCCCCATCTTGACCCCGCTCCTGAGATAGGCCGCGTGCGGGGCGAGCGACATCGACTCCTGGCCGCCGGCGACGATGATGTGGGCGTCGCCGTTGGCGATCTGTTGCAGTCCGAGCGCAACGGCGCGAAGGCCGCTGCCGCAGAGCTGGTTGACGCCGAACGCCGTCTTTTCCTGCGGGACGCCGGCCTTCATCGCCGCCTGGCGCGCCGGATTCTGGCCCTCCGCGGCGGAAAGAACCTGCCCGAGGATCACTTCGTCCACTTCGCCCGCGTCCACCTTTGCCGCTTCGAGAGCGCCCTTGATGGCGACGGCGCCGAGTTCGTGGGCGGGCGTCGAGCCGAATGCGCCGTTGAATGAGCCGACGGGGGTTCTCTTTGCGCTTGCGATGACAATCTCAGAGGCCGGCATGTCAATCTCCCTATCGAACACAGTTGGCGAGGACGCCTTGATCGGACGGCTTGTACACGATCTCCCTCGAACGGCGCCACTATCATATAGGCGGCGCGGCGCGCCGGCGCGAGTGGGCCGAAAATGAGCCTACGGCGTTCGTTGCGGCGCAAAAAGAAGTTTCTCGCGCAGCAAAAAACGCTTATCTTGTGTTGACCCGAAAGGGCCCGCGTCATTCTGGGACCCATAAACCTCATGGCCAATTCCACTCCGACCACGATCAAAAAATACGCCAACCGGCGGCTCTACAATACCGCGTCGAGCGCCTACGTGACCTTGGCCGACCTGGCGAAGATGGTGAAGGGCGGGGAGGATTTCGTCGTCTACGACGCCAAGACCAACGAAGACATCACCCGCTCGGTGCTCACCCAGATCATCTTCGAGCAGGAGGGAATCGAGGGTCAATCGCTGCTGCCGACGACATTCCTGCGCCAGCTGATCCGCTTCTATGGCGACAGCATGCAGGCGATCTTGCCGAGCTACCTCGAATTTTCGATCGACCGCTTTTCCGGCGAGCAGCCGGCGATGCGCGAAGCCGCAAGCCGCATGTTCGGCCCGGACGCGTTTTCCGCCGGCTCGTTCGCCGCCATGCAGGAAATGACCAAGAAGAATTTCGCCGCGTTCAACCAGGCGCTGGCGATGTTCTCGCCGTTCGCCGGCGCAAAGTCGGCGGCGGAACTGCCGGCCAAGAAGGCGAATTCCGAGGACGACATCGATGAACTGCGCACTCAGCTCTCGGACATGCAGAAGAAGCTCGAATCGCTTGCCGCGAAGAAAAGCTGAAAGGCTTCAGAAGCGGTCCTTGCGGGCGCGAATTTCCGCGAACACCGCCGCCGGATCCGCTCCCGTCATCCCGACCGCGGCCTGAACCGACGGATCCTCGGCGCGCAGGAACGGATTGGCGGCGAGCTCGGCGGCGATCGTCGTCGGCAAGGTCGGGCGCCCTTCCGCGCGCAGCTTCGAGACCTCTTCGACCCGCGTCTGCAAGATCGGATTGCCGGGCTCGATGGTGACGGCGAACCGTCCGTTCGCCTGAGTGTATTCATGGCCGCAATAGACCTGCGTCTCGCCGGGAAGCGCGGCAAGCTTCACGAGCGAGCTCCACATGACCGGATAGGGCGTCTCGAAGACTCGTCCGCACCCGAGAGAGAACAGCGTGTCGCCGCAAAAGGCGATCCGGTCTTCGTCGAAATAATAGGCGATGTGCCCGAGCGTATGCCCCGGCGTCTCGATCACTTTCGCCGCCAGCGAGCCGACGCGCGCCGAGTCGCCTTCGACCACCCGTTGGTCGAGAAACGGAATCCGCGCCGCATCCTTGGCCGGTCCCCACACCCTGAGGTTCGGGAACTTCGCCTTCAGCTCCGGAACGCCTTGAATGTGGTCGGCGTGGTGATGGGTGAGGAGGACGTCGGACAGAGTCCAGCCGCGCTCCGCGAGCGCCGCGAACGTCGGCCCTGCTTCCGGCGCGTCGACGCAGGCGGTCGCTCCGGTGGTCGAATCGTGGATCAGGGCGCCGTAGTTGTCGGTGAGGCAGAGATACTGATGAACGCTCATCGTCATGAAGAGAACTCCTGGGGATCGAATAAACTTTTGCGAGCCACCGCCTCATCCTGAGAAGCGCCGAAGGCGCTTCTCGAAGGATTCTCGGAGGGCTCAGCCGGCTCGGCGCAACTGGAACGTCCTTCGAGGCCCCTCCGGGGCGCCTCAGCACGAGGCGGTTGGGTGACGCGTTCGCCGCACTATAGCCGCCGTCCGAAGCCTTGTCTTTGGCGGCGATCCTTTGCCCCGAACGCATTGCGAAAGGTCGAGCGGTCATTCAAAGTCGCTTGCCTCCGGTCCGGCGGATTTCGATGCCTCTCGACGTGCATAGTTTGCAGAGCTTTTACGGTTCGCCCCTGGGCGCCATCGCTCGACGGCTGATCGGGCGGGTCTTGCGCGAGCGCTGGGACAACGGCGCCGGCCTGTCCGTCGCCGCCGTGGGTTACGGGACGCCATATCTCGACCGATTCCGCGACGGCGCCAAGCGATGCCTGGCCTTGATGCCGGCGGAACAGGGCGTCGTCATCTGGCCGGGCGGCGGGCGGTGCTCGGCGGCGCTGGTCGAGGCGCAAATGCTGCCGCTGCCGGACGGCTCGATCGATCGCCTGCTCCTGGCCCATGCTCTGGAGGCGGCCGACCGGCCCGACGCGCTGCTCGAGGAACTGTGGCGCGTCACCGCGCCGGAGGGGCGAATCCTGGTGATCGCTCCCTCCCGCCGCGGCGTCTGGGCGCGCGCGGACAGCACGCCTTACGGCCAAGGCCAGCCTTATTCGAAGCCGCAGCTCCGCGATCTCTTGCATCGCGCCGAGTTCTCGCCGGTATTCTGGGGCGAAGCGCTTTACGCGCCGCCGGTCGCGCGGCCGTTCATGATCCGCGCGGCGCCGACGATCGAGCGGGTCGGCGCCGCGCTCGGACTTCCCTTCGCCGGCGTCCACATCGTCGAGGCGATCAAACAGGTCTATCGTCCGGTCGGCGTCCGGGCGGTCGCGCGCGCGCGGCTGCCTCCGCTCAAGCCCGTCCTCGCGCCAAGCGCTCACCGGCAATGCCGTTTCGAATGATCGCAGTCGGTTTTCCGGTTGGCGCCGTCGCCCGCGCGTGCTTCTAGAGTGGCCGCATGGCCCCTCGAACAAGGTGAACCGCCAATGCCCGCCAGTGATCGTCTGCTTGTTCTGTTGCGCCATGGTCAGAGCGAATGGAACCTGAAGAACCTGTTCACGGGCTGGCGCGACGTGGATTTGACGCCGGCCGGCGTCGAAGAGGCCAAGGAGGCCGGTCGGCGCCTCAAGGCGCACGGGATCACATTCGACCTTGCCTTCACCTCGGCGCTCATCCGCGCCCAGCACACGCTCGATTTGACCCTCGCCGAGCTGGGCCAGACCGGCCTGCCCGAAAGCCGGGATCAGGCGCTCAATGAGCGCGATTACGGCGATCTTGTTGGCCTCAACAAGGACGATGCGCGCAAGAAATGGGGTGAGGAGCAGGTTCACAAATGGCGGCGCAGCTATGACGTCGAGCCGCCCGGCGGCGAAAGCCTCAAGGACACCGTCGCCCGCGCGCTTCCCTATTATTGTCAGAATATTCTCCCGGCGGTGCTTGGCGGCAAGCGGGTGCTGGTGGCGGCTCACGGCAACTCGCTCCGCGCGCTGGTGATGGTGCTCGACCGCCTCACGCCTGAAACCATCCCCAACATGGAGCTCGCAACCGGCGTTCCGCTCGTCTATCGGCTCAAGCCCGATTCGACCGTGGCCTCCAAGGAGATCCTCACCGCATGACGGCGATTTGGCTCGATCTTAACCATTTGTCAGGAGGCTCGGTTACACTTGACCGCGGGTGATTCGCAGTTCGCGGAGCTGAGCAATGGTGGCGAAGACTTCGGCAATCGCGATGGCGGCGATGGCGGCATGCCTCCTGGCGCCGCCGGCCGACGCGGCCCAGCCGCAATTCGAATTCCTCGCCGCGCCGCAGATCAATCTGTCGTTGGTCTATCGACTGGATAAATTGACCGGCGATGTCATCGCGTGCCAATTCGCTCACAATCCGGGTCGAGCCGACGTTGGACCGGGCGCGTTCGGGGTCACATCCTGCTATCGCGGCGGCGATGGCGCGACGAAGCAGGAGCCCAGCGACTATGGCCTCATCGCCACTCGGCACGAGCAGGAAGGCGGCGTGTTCCGGGTCGATTACCGCACCGGCGCCCTCAGCATCTGCTATCTTTATTTCCAGCGCGAAAAGCAGGGCGACCACGAAGCAATCGCCGACCAATATGTCGTCTGCACGCCTCAGTGGAACCAACCCGCGCCTGCACGGCCAAGTGGCGCAGTCGGCCAGGCGCCGGAGGCAGGCGGCGGAGCGGCGCGCGATTAGAGCGCATTATGGTTCGGTGGAATCACACAACCTCCTCCTCCTTAGGAGCGCCGAAGGCGCGTCTCGAAGGACGTTCCAGGAGGCGGCGCTGTTGGGCGCATACGGGATCGCCCTTCGACACGGCGGCTGGCGCCGCCGGCTCAGGACGAGGCCGAGGTGGGCATGCCCAATCTCAACACGCTTTGACCGGCGTTGCTCTGCCTCCTCGACGTGAATTGGAGGCGGCCAGGTGTTCGAGCGTGAGCGCGACACCATCTTCGCCCCGGCGTCCGGGGTCGGCCGCGCGGCAATCGCGGTTTTGCGGATTTCCGGCCCCGGCTGTGCGGCCGCGCTCGAGGCGATTGCGCCGGGCGGCGAATTTCCCGACCGCCGCGCTGTCCTCATCACCCTGCGACGCCCGCGCTCCGGGGAGCCGCTCGACCGGGCCTTGGTCACCCGGTTCCAGGCGCCGCGCAGCTTCACCGGCGAAGAGATGGCGGAAGTCAGCGTCACCGGCGGACGGGCCGTCACCGCCGCGGTGGTCAAGGCGCTTGCGACTATTCCTGGACTGCGGCTTGCTGAACCGGGAGAATTCGCCTGGCGCGCGTTCGTGAATGGCAAGATCGATCTAGCGGAAGTCGAAGGGCTTGCCGATCTGGTCGAGGCGGAAACCGAAGCGCAGCGGCGACAGGCTCAGCGGATCGCCGGCGGCGCGCTGAGCCGCGAGTGCGACGCGATTCGCGCCTCCCTCATCGAGGCGATGGCGGCCGTCGAGGGGCAGATCGATTTTTCCGATGTCGAGGACGCAGACGGCTTGACGCTGGAGACGGTCAAACGCGTCGCGCGGGGGGCGACCGAGCGAATCGACCGGGCGCTCGCGACCGCCGACGCCGCCGAACGCCTGCGGGAGGGTTTTACCGTCGTCATCGCCGGGCCCCCCAATGTCGGCAAGTCGACGCTGATGAACGCACTGTCCGGCCGCGACGTCGCCATCACCTCGCCGATCGCCGGGACTACGCGCGATCTGATCGAGGTGTTCCTCGATCTGCGCGGCTATCCGGTGACCCTCGTCGATACCGCCGGCATTCGTGACAGCGTCGATCCGATCGAGCAGGAAGGCGTGGCGCGGGCGCGCCGTCGGGCGGAAAGCGCGGACCT
>JBAUXQ010000551.1:0-10279 GCA_049584355.1 Roseiarcus sp.
GGCCGCCGCCCTTGGCGATCGTCTCGACGACGGCGTCGGCCGCTTTCGCGTCCTCGCGATAATTGACCCCGACCGACCAGCCGCTCCGGGCCGCAAGCAGCGCGCAGGCGCGGCCGATGCCGCGCGAAGCGCCGGTGACGAGAAGATTTTTGGCGGGCATCGGAGGACCTCGGTTGCACGGAAGGAAGGCGTCTCGGAGGGCGGACTATCGAAATACACTGAGAAAATGGCGTGGAGGCGGGTGCAAATACCTATGCCGTGTGAGCCAGCGCACAGCGGTGGGCTCACGTTTCGGCGAGTGTCTCCTGTCGAGGCGGCTTCCGGTCGCCCCGCCCAGATGCGAGGGAAGGGAAAATGACCAGTCCGCTTTACATTCAACAGGGGCCGAGCCCCACTTGGTGGAACAGCCCTGCGATCTGGGTGACGGCCCAAGGCGACCCGAGCACTGGCCCCAAGGTCATAAGTCCGATTGTGGGCAAGCCGTATACCGTGTGGGTCGAGATTCAGAACTTCTATATGGAGGCCGACACTGGCGGCTGGAACCTCTTCGTGTGTTGGGGGATTCCTTTCACCGGAACGCTGCCATCGGTCAATATCGGGCAAATTCTCAATGGCGCCATGACCTCAGCCGGCCCGCAGGGGGCGCCGATCACCGTCACCATCCCTGGCGGGACTTTGACGTCGCCCGGGATCGTTACTCTCCCAGCGGCGACGACCTGGACGCCGACCCTGGAAAACGGCGGTCACGAGTGCCTGGTCGCGGCAGTATATGACGAGCAGGACATCGGAGGGCTCCCGACTTCCATCCTGCTGGACGGGGACGCAACCTGGAACCAATCTTATTCCGTCGCGCAGCACAATCTCGGTGTCGTTGCGATCTCGAAGATGATGGGGAAAACCGTCAAATATCCCTTCCAGGTCTGGAACGCCGCCGACGACGATCGCGAGTTCACTGTCGAAGCGTGGCAGGCGCCGCTCAGCCAGGTCGCCCATTTCCTCCCAGGCGTGCAGGGCGGGCGGAAGGTCTTGGAGAACCCGGGCAAGGTCAATCGCCTCGGCCTTTTGGCGTCCGACAAAGCTGAATCGACCGAGCTGGAGAAGGCGCCGGCGCGCGTGGCGGGAGTGAAAATCCCTCGACGCGGCGCCCGGCCTTTCACGCTTGGCGTCAAACTCGACAAGGGCAACGCCCTCATCCACGTTACCCAGAGTCTGAAAGGGCAGGTTGTAGGCGGCTTGAGCGTGTTGGCGATGGCCGAGGAGAAATGACCGAACCCCGTTGGCCGCGGCATCTCAAACGGCCCGCGATAGGCCTTAAGCAAGCGCGGCCTCGATGTCGGCGGCGAGCGATTCCGGCCTGTCGGTCGGCGCGTAGCGGCGCACGACGCTACGGTTCCTGTCGACCAGGAACTTGGTGAAATTCCACTTGATCGCCTCGGTGCCGAGGAGGCCGGGCGCCGCCTGCTTCAGCGCCTTGAACAGCGGATGGGCGTTCGAGCCATTGACCTCGGTCTTGGCGAACATCGGGAACGTCACGTCGAAATTGTCGGTGCAGAAGCTTTTGATTTGGGCCTCGTCGCCCGGCTCCTGATGGCCGAACTGGTCGCAAGGGAATCCCAGCACGGCGAAGCCACGGCCACGAAACCGCCGGTGCAGCTCTTCCAGTCCCGCATATTGCGGCGTGAACCCGCATTGGCTCGCGACATTGACGATCAGCAGCGCCTCGCCGTCGAAGTCGGCGAGCGCCGCCGGCTTGCCGTCGATGGTCGTCAGGGCGAGGTCGGCGGGGAGGGGCATGAGGGGCTCCAAACTATTGTCCGAACCCTAATCGGTTTGGCGCCCGGCGCGAAACGCGATCGCCTTCTCGCGGCGACAATTGATGATCGGCGAAGGCGTCTCGCTCTTTCATTCATTTTTCATTCACTCCCGTTGGGCGAAAATTTCGCCCGTTCGTCAGAAGTGGAGGAGACGATGAGAAAGCTCTCGGTCAAACTGCTTGGAGTTGTGATTATTTCCGCCGCCCTGTCCTCGGCGATTTCGCCCGCATTCGCGCTCGGGGGCTGCGGTCCGAACCATCATCGCAACGGATGGGGACAATGTGTGTGGGGCGGCCAAAATGAGGACTGGTGCCTGCGGACAACCGGCCATCGGGCCACGCGCATGCCCAATGGGACGCTGCGCTGCTTGCACTAATGAAGCGCTCGTATAGCTGACGCTCTCCAACAATCCGCACGCCTCGCGGGCTGCGGATTGAACTGGCGGCCCGCGGGCCAAGCCGGGGTCCTGCAATTCGGGTCTGGCGATCGCCGCGGGAACCCGGCGGGCGGAGTTTCATGCTTCGCTCGCCCCAAACCGTCGCCGTCGCTTTCCCGACGTCGACCGCGCGCGAGGCACTCGGGGACTCCGGCGCCTTGACCAACGTAATTTTCACTGGCGCGCGCCGCAAAAACGGGGTGCGACGAAGGAAACGCAACCATGGCCGTCGCCAATCCCCTCCTGCCCGGCAGCAACGGACTGCCGGTTCTCGGCGAGACGCTCGCTTTCGCAAGCAATCCCTTCGGCTTCATTCGTCAGCGCCGGGAGCGCTTCGGCGACGTTTTCCGCACCAACATCCTCGGAAGCCAGACCGTGTTCCTGGTCGGCCCGAAACTCGCGGAGACCTACATCGATCCAGCCAACATCCAGCGCGAAGGCGCCATGCCTGCGAACGTCATGGCGCTGTTCGGCGGCAACCCGGACATCGTGCCGCTGCTCGACGGCGAGGCGCACGCGCAGCGCAAGCGCAGCCTGCTCGCGGCGTTTTCGCGCGAGGCGGTCGCTAGCTACTTGCCGAGTCTGCAGCGCCGGATCGAGACGCTCATCGCAAAATGGCTGGCGCAGGGCGAGGGGCCGGTGACAGCGGACCTGAAGACGCTCGCGATCGAGTCGCTCGCCGGCGCCATCCTCGGTCTCGAACCGGGAGAGGAGCTCACGCGCCTGCTTGCCGACAACGCGATCCTGGGAAGCGCGTTCGTCGCGCTGCCGATCAACCTCCCCGGGACCGCCTATTCAAACGGCCTCAAAGCGCGCGACCGGATTCTCGCGCTGCTGGAAGAGATCGCTCAGCGTCACATCGATTCGCCGCCCGCGGAGCCGGACGGTCTCTCGCGCATCCTCGCCGCGGCGAGGGAAGCGGGCGCGCCGCTCGACGCCAGAACCGCCGCGCGCGAAATGCACCACTTCGTCCTCGCGGGCCAGATCGTCTACGCCGAACTGGCGGCGACACTGCGCGCGCTCCACGAGCACCCGGAGATACGCGAACGCCTGCGCGCGGAGGTGCTTGATAAGGCGCCCTCGGGGCCGATAGGTCCGGCGCAATTGCGTTCGATGCCTTACCTCACGCAGGTGGTCGATGAGGTGAAGCGGACCTGCCCGAACGTTCCGATGAGTTTCGGGCGCGCGAGGCGCGACTTCGACGTCGCTGGCTACGCCATTCCGCAAGGAACCCTCGTGATGATGGCGATCCACGAGAGCAATCTCGATCCGATCTTCACGGCGCCGGGAACCTTCGACCCCGAACGCTTCTCGCCGGAGCGCGACGAGAAAAACCGTGCGCCAGACGCCTTCATGCCGCAGGGCGCTGGCGCTATCACGTTCCACAAATGCGCGGGCTATGATTTCGCCACCGTGATGATGCAACTCTTCGCCGCGCTGGCGCTGAGAACGACGACATGGGACCTGCCGCCGCAGGACCTTTCGCTCAAATGGGTGGTCCCTCCGGAGCAGAAGAGCGGCCTCCTGGTGCGCTGGTCCAGGAGGGGTTGAGGAGGTTCGGGCTTGGCGCTGTCAGATGGAATTACGAGCCGAGGGTCTCGTCATTCCGGCGCAAGCGCGAATCTGGAGTCGCCTCCGAGCCTCGAGTCTGGCTACCGCCTTCGCGGGCAGCCGCCGCCCTCAAAACGGAATGTCGTCGTCGATCGGCCCCGCTCCCGCTCCGCCGCCGGTCGAGAGCGCCGGCCGGCGGTCGGCGCCTGAGGACTTGCCGAAGCTCTGGCGCTCTCCGCGCTCCTCGGCGGGGAAGCTCTCCCGGTCGGCGCCGCCGCCGCCGCGGGAGTCGAGCAACTGCAGTTCGCCGCGGAAGCGCTGCAGCACGACCTCGGTCGTGTAGCGGTCGGCGCCCGACTGGTCCTGCCACTTGCGGGTCTGGAGCTGGCCCTCGACATAGACCTTGGTGCCCTTCTTGCAATATTGCTCGGCGACCTTGCCGAGGTTCTCGTTGAAGATCACGACATTGTGCCACTCGGTGCGCTCCTTGCGCTCGCCCGAGTTCTTGTCGCGCCAGGTCTCCGAGGTCGCGACCGAGAAGTTCACCACCTGATCGCCGGAATTGAGCCGCCGGACCTCCGGGTCCTTGCCCAGATTGCCGACCAGAATGACTTTGTTGACGCTGCCCGCCATGATCCTCTCCTCACACACCTACCTTGTAGACGCGGTCGTTAACCGCGCCCTGCCGCGCTCAAGCCGAGCCTCCTTGTAGACGCGGTCGCGGACCGCGTCAGCCGCACTCAGCGAGCGCGGCTACAAAAGGCGGCGCTTATCCACACTTCGGCGCGCCAGCCGCTTGGGAACCGGCGCCATCGCAACTACATTAACCAAGAAGCGCGGGTTTCGGCGCCCAAAGAGGCGCCTTTTCCGTGTTCTACATTTGTTCTAACATCGGCACGCGGCTCGCGCAAGGGCGATTCGTGTGCGCGCGGCCTCGCCGCTAAAGAAAGTGCTTCCAGGAGCCGTCATGGCCGGACCCAATTCGCAGGCGCGCGCCCTTCGCGCGTCAAAGGACCCGTCCCAACCCGTCGAAGCTGAGCGCGTCGAAGCTCTGTTCGGCGGCCGGGCGATCGTGGTCCGCGGCGCGCGCGAGCACAACCTCAAGAACGTCGATCTGGTCATTCCGCGCGACAAGCTGGTCGTGTTCACCGGGCTCTCGGGCTCGGGCAAGTCCTCGCTCGCCTTCGACACCATCTATGCCGAGGGGCAGCGGCGCTATGTCGAGTCGCTCTCCGCCTATGCCCGCCAGTTCCTCGAAATGATGCAGAAGCCGGACGTCGACCAGATCGACGGCCTCTCGCCGGCGATCGCCATCGAGCAGAAGACGACGTCGAAGAACCCGCGCTCGACGGTCGGCACGGTGACCGAGATCCACGACTATATGCGCCTGCTCTGGGCGCGGGTCGGCATCCCCTATTCGCCTGCCACCGGTCTCCCGATCGAGAGCCAGACGGTGAGCCAGATGGTCGACCGGGTGCTGGCGCTGCCGGAGCGCACCCGGCTCTATCTGCTTGCGCCGGTCGTGCGCGGCCGGAAGGGCGAGTACCGCAAGGAAATCGCCGACTTCATGAAGCGCGGCTTCCAGCGGCTCAAGATCGACGGCCAGTTCACTGAGATCGCCGACGCGCCGGCGCTCGACAAGAAGCTCAAGCACGACATCGAGGTCGTCGTCGACCGCATCGTCGTCCGCCCCGACATGGCGGCCCGGCTCGCCGAGAGCTTCGAGACCGCGCTCGAGCTCGCCGACGGCCTGGCGGTGGTCGAGTTCGCCGACATGGCTGAGGGCGAGAGCGAGGCGCGGCGCATGCTGTTCTCGTCCAAGTTCGCCTGTCCGGTCAGCGGCTTCACCATCGCCGAGATCGAGCCGAGGCTGTTCTCGTTCAACAATCCGTTCGGGGCCTGCCCGGTCTGCGGCGGGCTCGGCTCGGAACTCAGGGTCGACGATTCGCTGGTCGTCCCCAATCCGAAGCTGACCCTGCGTCAGGGCGCGATCGCGCCGTGGGCCAAGTCAAGCTCGCCCTATTACCTCCAGACGCTCGAGGCGCTGGCGCGGCATTACAGGTTCCGCCTCGATCGCCCATGGAGCGAATTGCCGGAGCAGGCGAGACGGGTGATCCTGCACGGCTCGGGCGACGAAGAGATTCGCATGGCCTATGACGACGGGCTGCGCGCTTACGAAGTGAAGAAGCCGTTCGAGGGGGTGGTCGAAAATCTCGAGCGCCGCTACCGCGAGACCGAAAGCGAGTGGTCGCGCGAGGAGATCCAGCGCTACATGACCGCGACGCCTTGCGAGGCCTGCCACGGCTTCCGCCTCAAGCCCGAGGCGCTGGCGGTCAAGATCGATGGCCAGCACATCGGCGAGGTGAGCCTGCTCTCGGTCAGCGCGGCGATCGAATGGGCCAAGAGCCTGCCGGCCAAGCTCGACCCCAAGCGCAACGAGATCGCCGACCGCATCCTGAAGGAGATCGTCGACCGGCTCACCTTCCTGCGCGACGTCGGCCTCGACTACCTCACGCTATCGCGCGCGTCGGGCACGCTGTCGGGCGGCGAGAGCCAGCGCATCCGGCTCGCCTCGCAGATCGGCTCTGGCCTCACCGGCGTGCTCTATGTGCTCGACGAGCCGTCGATCGGCCTCCACCAGCGCGACAACGCCCGCCTCCTCGACACGCTGCGCCGCTTGCGCGGGCTCGGCAATACGGTGATCGTGGTCGAGCACGACGAGGAAGCGATCTGGGCCGCCGATTATGTCGTCGACGTCGGCCCCGGCGCCGGCGTACATGGCGGCGAGATCGTCGCCAGGGGAACGCCGGCCGAGATCGCCGCCAATCCGAATTCGCTGACCGGCCAGTTCCTGTCCGGCGAGCGGACGGTCGCGATCCCGTCGCGCCGCCGCGCCGCCGACCCCGGCCGCGAGCTGACCATCGTCGGCGCGCGCGGCAACAACCTGAAAAATGTGACGGCGACGATTCCGCTTGGGCTCTTCACCTGTGTCACCGGCGTCTCGGGCGGCGGTAAATCGACACTGGTTATCGACACGCTCTACAAGGCCGCCGCACGCAGCTTGAACGGCGCGAGCGACCCGCCGGCGCCGCACGACCGCATCGACGGCCTCGACCAGATCGACAAGGTGATCGACATCGACCAGTCGCCGATCGGCCGCACCCCGCGCTCCAATCCGGCCACCTATACCGGCGCCTTCACTCCCATCCGCGACTGGTTCGCCGGCCTGCCGGAGGCCAAGGCGCGCGGGTATCTGCCAGGCCGGTTCTCGTTCAACGTCAAGGGCGGCCGGTGCGAGGCCTGCCAGGGCGATGGCGTGATCAAAATCGAGATGCACTTCCTGCCTGACGTCTATGTCACCTGCGACGTGTGCAAGGGCAAGCGCTACGACCGCGAGACGCTCGAGGTGCGCTACCGCGACAGGTCGATCGCCGACGTGCTCGACATGACGGTCGAGGAGGCGGCGGACCTGTTCAAGGCGGTGCCGTCGATCCGCGACAAGATGGAGACGCTCAAGCGCGTGGGCCTGGGCTACGTGAAGGTCGGCCAGCAGGCGACGACGCTCTCGGGGGGCGAAGCGCAGCGGGTCAAGCTCGCCAAGGAGCTGTCGCGCCGCTCGACCGGGCGCACCCTCTACATCCTCGACGAGCCGACCACCGGCCTCCATTTTCACGACGTGGCGCAATTGCTCGATGTGCTGCACGAGCTTGTCGACCAGGGCAACACGATGATCGTCATCGAGCACAATCTCGAAGTGGTGAAGACCGCCGACTGGATCGTCGACATGGGGCCCGAGGGCGGCGACGCCGGCGGCGAGGTCGTCGCCCAGGGCACGCCCGAGCAGATCGCCCGCAATCCGAAGAGCTATACCGGCCAGTACCTCAAGACGGTGCTGGCGCGGAAGGGGAAGGGCGGGCGACGGGCGGCGGAGTAGCCTCTTGGCAGTGAGGAACGCGAGTGCGCATTGCGGCGACGCCCGGGCGCCACGACAAAATGCTCGGACCAAGACAGTATGGAATGCCATTAAGAAACCATACATCGCCGAGTCCGGAGACTTGATGTACAATATGCCATGAAGAGACGAGATGCGATCATAGCTTTGAGGGGGCAAGCCGACGCCGTGAGAGCGCTCGGGGCTACGTCGCTCTATCTCTTCGGGTCCACCGCGCGCGATGAATCCGGCGCCGGCAGCGATATCGATCTCTTCATCGAGTACGATCGCAGCAGCCGCTTCTCCCTTGTCGAGCTCGTCGGCATCAAGCAACTCCTGGAGGGCCGTCTCGGCGCCTCGGTCGACTTGACCACCCGCGACAGCCTGGACCCGCTCCTTCGGGACCGAATCGAGGCTGCGGCCGAGCGCGTATTTTGACGAAGCGCCTCGTCCGTCCGGCGCTTCGCGCCATTCTCGAGGCGATCGAAGGCGTGGAGAACGCCACGCGGGGTAAGACGCTCGACGACTAAGCGCCGGTTGGCTTCTCCGTCACGGGGTCCAACGCGGCATCGAGATCGTATCAGAGGCCGCGCGCCGCGTTCCCCCTGAACTCCAAGCGCATGCGCCGCAAATTCCCTGGCCGCAGATCATGGGAATCGGCAATGTGCTGCGGCATGAATATCACCGAATCTCCGACCCGCTGATTTGGAACGTCGCGCGAGAATATCTGCCGCCTCTGAAGGCGGCCGTGCTGGCCATCGAGGCGGAATTGAAGGAAAAGTGAAGACCGCCGACTCGACCGTCGACATGGGGGCCGAGGGCGCCGACGCCGGCGGCGAGGTCGTCGCCCAGGGCACGCCCGAGCAGATCGCCCGCAATCCGAAGAGCTATACCGGCCAGTACCTCAAGCCGGTGCTGGCGCGGAAGGGGAAGGGCGGGCGACGGGCGGCGGAGTGAAGCGCTCTCCGGGCTCAGAGTGAGGCTCCTACCTCAGCGACCAATAGGCGCCGCCGAGGACGACGACTGCTGCGGCGGCGATCCCGGTTAGAATGACATAGGCGCCCATCTTCATGCCGGCGATATGCTTCTTGAACTCAGCGCGGTCGTTGACATTCGGAAATTTCGTGTCCGGCGAGGCGACGTCGAGAAATGCGCACAAGGGCTCCCAGCCATCGGTGGCTTTGAAGATGAGCAGCTTGTCGGGCGGGACCGCCGCCTTCACTTCGCCGACATACGCGTTGTAGCGCGCTACCGCCTTCGTCTTGTCGCCCATCACCCCGTTCAGGGTCCGTCCCCAAATGAGCTTGCGGCTCATGTCGCCGAATTTTCGTCCGAAGGGCGTCAGGAGTTCGAGAACCTTGAACTGCCACGCATTCTCGGTGAAGTAGATCGTCTCCATTGTGCTCTCGTACCACGCTTCCGCGCCGCGCGGGTGCAAGGTCAGCAGCACTTTCGCGTCCGGATAGGCGGCCATGAGCTCCCGCCAGACGCAGCAGCCGGGATTGTCGACGGTCGCAGCGTATCCGGTGAATATCGATTCCCAGTCCTGTTGCGTTCCCGGCGGCGAGTTGGCGGCCTTGCGCCAGAAGTCGAGGTGCGACTTGTTGTCCTTGTTCAGGATCACTTCCGTCATGTGGTAGCAGGGGAAGCCGAGTTGATTGAGGGCGAGCTGGGTCGAATGCGTGCCGGTTCGGCCCAACCCTGCCCCGATCACCTTCAAAGTCATGAGCCGTTTCCCCAGCAAAAAATAAACGCGCCCCTTTACCGCAACCGGTTTCGAGCGAGCGCCCGTTCAATATAGGTTCGAGCAATCCGCTCGGCCTTATAACCGAGATACGCGCCGATCAGCGCCGCGGGGATCAGCACCCACAAAGACGACGAATAGATCGCGCATAGTCCCGCGACGATCGCGGCGCCGGCCAAAGCAGCCCAAGTCGAAAATTCAGCCGAACCCGCCATTCGTTCGCTCACCCGAGCCTCCGTCACCATGCAGAATAGCATGGCGACCGGGACGCGATCGCCCAAATTGCGTGGTTCAGCCGCGGAGGGAAAGTCGACGGATCTTTGCTGACTAGCGCGACCTGCTTTCAGATGGAATCGGGAGCCGACGGTCTTTGTCATTCCCGCAAAAGCGGGAATCTAGTGTCACGTGAGAGCCTTGACTCTGGATACCCGCTTTCGCGGGCATGACAGAGGATTGCGTCGGCTGACGGGCGGATGCTCTGAGGCGCCGGAAACTGATCTTTAGAAGTCGATCGACAGGAGGCGGCGAGTTCACCCGCTGCTCCTGCCGCCCGATCCGGAGGGCCTGCGCTCAAGGGAGGGGACTGGCCGGGTCAACCTCGGAAGCCTCTAGCTTCTCGCCGCCCCGACAGTATCGGCCATGACCGCGCCGCGGCGTCCGAGCGGCTTTTCGAGGCCGACCGTCGAATCGCGCGCTGTCTGATGCTCGATCTCGGCGTTGAGTTCGGCGCCGAGCAGGATCACGATCGCGGAGATCCACATCCACATCATCATGCCGACGGCCGCGCCGAGTGAGCCATAGGT
>JBAUXQ010000552.1:0-2659 GCA_049584355.1 Roseiarcus sp.
CCGGTGGCTTCGTACCATGCAAGCATGGCCTCGAAGAGGTGCATGTGCGGGTTTTGCTCGCGCCGGCCTGCGTCGGCCGGCAAAACGCTGTGGTAGCCTCCGGTGGGCGCCGCGAAGTGCTGATCGAGGACACCCAATGTCGCGAGCGCGGTCGACAGAAATCGCGGCTCCGGCGCGAGCTTGTAAGCCCATGCGAGCCCGAACAGCGCGAAGGCGTGGGCGTAAAAATCACGCTTGGGGTCGCAGATCGCTCCGTCCGGGTGGACGGCGAAGACCCACCCCGGCGCGCCGTCGGCCCCGTGGTAGCGGTCGATGAGCCGGTGCGCGGCCTCGAGCGCGATGGTTTCGCCCTCCGGCCACCAGCCGAGCATCGCCGCGTGCGAAAAAACGTAGATCTGGCGGCCCTGCACCATGGCGCGCCTCGGGGCTGAGAGAAGCGGCGCTCCCTCGAACGTCAGCCGCTCGACGAAGGCTCCGCGCGCCGAATCGAACCCGATTCCGCCCCAGAGCGGCAACGCTTGATCGACGACCCAGCGCCTAAGTTTCGCGACCGAGTCCTGAGCATCGATGCCGTCGAGCATGACTCGTCCAGTCATGGCGCAGGGCGTGGAATCGACGCGCAGCCACTGATCTTCGCCTCGCGTGCGAACCTGGCGTGGCGAGGGGCGAGAGCGGCGATGAGCGCTTCTTTCGATGGCAGGTCAGTCATTCCGCGCACAGTACCAGTTCCACGTCTCTTCGAGTCCGGCGCGGAGCGAGTACTTCGGCGCAAACCCGGTCGCATGGAGCTTCGTCAGGTCGTAAGCCCGATAGGCTTGGCCATTGGGTTTCGACCGGTCCCACTCGATTCGCCCGCTCATTCCGGTCAGTTCGCTCAGCACGTCGACGACGGCGCGGATGCTGTAAACCCCTCCGCTCCCCATGTTGACCGCGCCGTCGACGCCGCTCATCACCGCAAGAGCGGCCCGCGCCGCATCCTTGACATAGATGAAGTCGCGCTCGGCCGAGCCGTCGCCCCAGACCTGGACCGTCCCACCGCTTTTCTTGGCATCGTAAAATTTCTTGATCAGCGACGGAACGACATTGCCGAGCTCGATATCGAACCTGTCGCGCGGGCCGAAAAGATTGCCGGAGACGATATACGCCCATTTCAGCCCACAGCTTTCTTGATAGGCTTCGAGCATCGCGAGCATGGCGCGCTTGGCGTTGGCGTAGCCTGACTGGGCGGGATGCGGACGGCCAAGAAAGATCATGTCCTCCTTCAGCGGCAGGCCCGGCGAAGGGAACGGATAGACGGCCCCGGTGCCCATTGCCGCGACCTTGCGTGCGCCGGCCCGACGCGAGCCTTCGATGACATTTTCGTTGATCACGCAATTGGCGTAAAACGAAGCGCCCTGATGTTTCATGCTTCCGCCGAGGCCGTAGACTCGGGCGGCGGCATGAAAGACGTGATCCGGGCGGCTCCGCTCGAGGAACGCAAAGGTCGCGGGCGTGTCGAGAAGGTCGCAGTCCGCCCGCGTGAGAGGAACGACGTTCTCGTAGCCTTCCGAGCGTAAATGATCGACCAGCGCTGATCCCATCAAACCGGCGGCGCCCGTCACGACGATTTTGTCGGACTTGTTCAAATTATCTGCTCTCGCTGGCATTCAACTATCGGCGGTTGGCGGCGCGCATGACTAGCGCGACAGGAAGCTTTCGTTGCGGCGCACGCGCTCGCGCCAATATTCAAGCAAATCGCGCATTGTGGTTTCAAACGGTATCTCCGGGCGCCACCCGGTATGGGTGTGAAACTTGGTCGTATCGGGCACCTGCAGATCGGCGTCGATCGGACGCAGGCGCTCAGGATCGACCTCGACCCTTATGTTGGCGCAAGTCGATTGTCCGATCAGCGCGTCAAGCATTTGCCGCACCGTGCAGGTATACTGTCCGCCGATATTGTAGTAGGCGCCCGGCGTCGGGTTGATGGTCACCAGCATATGATAGGCGCGCACGGCGTCGCGGACGTCCGCCCAGGTGCGCAGCGAATCGAGATTTCCGACCTTGACCACCGGCGGCAACTTGTTGCCCTCGATCATCGCGATTTGCTTGGCGAAAGTGGATTCGGCGAAGACGTCGCCGCGGCGCGGGCCAGTGTGAGTGAACATACGCGTCGTCATCACGCACATGTTGTAAGCTTCGGCATAATATCGGCCGACAAGGTCGGTGCCGACTTTCGAGATTGCGTAGGGCGACGCGGGGTGAAACGTGCATTCCTCGTTGATCGGCAGTTTTTCGCGCGGAACGCGACCGAACACCTCGGACGAGGCGCAGACGTGGATGATCGCCTCCGGCGAGAAGCGCCTCAGCGCGCCAAGGAGCCGCTCAGTGCCCTGGATGTTCGTATCCAGCGTGTCGAGCGGCGCGGTGAACGAGGTTTGAGGATAGCTCTGCGCCGCCAGGTGAAATACATAATCGGGACGGGCGGCCTGTACGCAATTTTGGATCGCCATCGTGTCTCGCAGGTCGGCGTAATGAAGCTTAATTCTGCCGCCGGCGTTGATGTCATCAAGATGACCAGAAATATTATCCAGGGGACTTCGCCAACGAAGGATGCCATGGATTTCCCAATCGGTATGCTTAAGAAGGTAATCCAGGAGATGCGAGCCGACCATTCCTGTTA
>JBAUXQ010000553.1:0-4248 GCA_049584355.1 Roseiarcus sp.
AAGAGCAGCGGATCGCCGATCACCGCCGAGCCGGCGGTGAAGCGCAGCGTCGACAGGAAACCGGCGACGCCGGAGGTCGCGGCCGACAGGACGTAGAGCAGGATGACTTGTCGATCGACGGGAATGCCGCTGCGGACGGCCGCATCGATGGAGCCGCCGATCGCGTAGGTGTGGCGCCCGAACTGGGTTTTGTGGAGGAGGAAGATCGCCCAGGCTACGACGAACGCCGTCACGATGACCGGATAGGGCAGGATGATGTCCATGCGGCGCAGAAGCTCGCCGCTGACCTCCGGCCGGTGCAGGAAATAGAGCCCGCCGCCCTCGCCGGAGATATAGTAGATGAGCGCGTCGTTGCCGTAGGCGCGGATGTCGGCCGGCAAACCGATCACCGTCGTGTTCTCGCTCATCAGATAGGCGACGCCGCGGACGATGAACGAGGTCCCAAGCGTGACGATGAACGCCGGCACCTTCAATTTGGCGATGATGACGCCGTTGACCAGCCCAACGGCGGCCGCTCCGCCGACGCCGGCGATGAGGCCGACAATGACCGCAGGAAAGAGGGGAACGCCGCCGTTGAACGCCGCGCGCAAGGCCAGCGCCGAGAGGACCGAGGCGAGGCTCATCACCCAGCCGACCGAGAGATCGATGCCGGCGCCGATGATGACAAAGGTCTGACCGAGCCCGAGCAGGAGCACCGGAATGATGGCGACGAGAATGTTCTGGGAGTTGCGCACGGTGAAGAAATTGACCGAGCCGCCGGTGGTCAGCGGCACGGCGACGACGAAGAAAAGAACCAGAACGCCGAGAAAGAGCCAGGCCCAGATGCGGCTGAGGAAGAGAAGCGCCCGCTGAGCCGGCGTGCGGCTTCCCGATGCGGCGGACGCGCGGGCAAGGGTCAGCCTGGAGGCGCGCTCGGTCACCTTGCCCTCACGCGCGGGCCCTCAACCGGCGCATCGCGCCGCCGTCTCCCGCGGGCGGACGTTTCGGATCCGCTCGCGGCACAGGGTCGGAGCGCCCGCAATTGGCCTACCAAGCGGCCAATGGAGCTACTTGCCCGGCACTTGATAGATAAAGCGGGCGACCGCAGGATCCTTCACATTGTCCTTGTCGATGATGGCGAAGCCGGTTTCGACGCGGCGCGGCAGGCTGGTCACGCCGGCGGCGTCGGCCGCCGCGAACATTACCGCCATGTAGCCCATGTCGAACGGCTTCTGCGCCAGCACCAGACTGACGACGCCCTTGTTCATCAGTTCGATCGCCTGCTTGGTCGCGTCGTAGGCGACCACCTGGACATGGCCGCCGAGGCCGGCGTTGACGACCGCCGTGCCGGCGCCGCCCGCGCTGAACACATTGGTGCCGAAGACACCGGCAAGATTGGGTTCGCGGGCCAGAATCGCCGCCGTCTGCTGCACCGCCTTGTTTTCGTCGTCCAGATTGAAGTCGGGTCCCAGAACCTTGATGTCGGGGAATTCCTTCGCCATCAGCTCCTTGAAACCCTGCGCGCGGCCTTCCACCGAGCTGACGTTGGGGTTGGTCGAGTTGATATAGACGGTTCCCTTGCCGCCGATCGCCTTGGCGAGCCCGCGCGCCGCGATCCGTCCGCCCTCGACGTTGTCCGAGCCGATGTAGCTGATCGGAAACTTGACCGGCCCTTTGACGTAATCGCCGTCGCCGAGATAGGTGTCGACGGTGATGACCTTAATCCCATGATCGACCGCGGCCTGGAGCGGTCCGATCATTTGGTCCTTATCGGTCGGCGCGGTGATGATATAGTTGAGATCGCCGCGCGCCACCATCGCGTCGAGGAGGGGCGTCTGCGCTTCGACACCCCAGGTCGGCGGAACCTGCGTGACAACGTCGATGCCAAGATCCTTCGCCGCCTTTTCCACTCCGAGCTGCATGACCTGGTAGAACGGATCGACGACCCCCGGCAAAAATCCGATCTTGAGCTTCTCGGCCGCGGCGCCGTGCGCCGCAAACGCCAAGGCGAGCGCCGCCGCCATGGCTAGCGTTGTGTTTTTGCGCATGTTATTTCCTCCCTCGAATGATTATTCGGTCAAGTCGCCAGCCGGCTTGTCGCCGTTTTGGCGCTCGATTCAATCGTACCATGGGCGCCGTTTCGTTCAACGCGCGGAATTCTTTTCAACGCATAAGGCTATGCGTCGTTCGCCTTGCCACGCGTCAAGAGGTTCCCATCGCCGACGGCTGAGACTTCGCCGGCTGCTTATCGAGGCTCCAAGGCCGGGCGAATGTCAAGCCGAGCGCCGCTTCGACGTTTTTCACGCGCCGGGCGCGGGCAGCCGGGCGAAAACGACCGCATCTCGGCGGCCAAGATCGGCAGTTCGGCATATGTTGAATGTCTTTGCCTGGTCTTGACGCGCGGGCGCTGGGGGACAACATGTCGGCTGGGCCCGAGCGGCACATCGAGAGCGTCGAATTGCAGTCCGGCAGGGCCATTTTGAACGTCCGCCATTTGACCGTCTACCGCTACGCGCGGCCGGTCGAGTTTGGCGACCACCGGATGATGATGCGTCCGCGCGATGGCCACGATCAGCGGCTGCTGTCGTCGGAGCTCGACATCGAGCCGGAGCCGAGGCGGCTCCGTTGGCTTTACGACACGTTCGATAATTGTGTCGCCATCGCGTCGTTTTCCGGCGCTTGGACGTCGCTGACGATCGAAAACCGGTTCACGGTCGAACGCATCGTCGACGACCAACCCGGCGGCGAAATCGACCCGCGGGCGCAGTTCTTTCCCTTTTCCTACGCGCCTGAGGAATTGCCCGACGTCGCGCGGGCGATGGAGCGTCTCTACAGCGATCCCGCCGGCGACCTCGATCGCTGGGTGCGCCAGTTCGTGGCGCCGGGCGCGACGACGCTGACCAGCCATCTGTTGATGACGCTGACCTACGCGATCAAGGAAGGGTTCTCCTACGAACGGCGCGAGGCGGCTGGAGTGCAGTCGCCGCGCCATACGCTGGAACGGCGTCGCGGTTCCTGCCGCGACTTCGCGGTTCTGATGGTGGAGGCGGCGCGCGCGCTCGGCGTCGCTGCGCGTTTCGTTTCAGGCTACGTGTACGTACCGTACGGGGAGGACGAGGTCCGGTTGGGCGGCGGGGCGACGCACGCGTGGTGCCAGATCTATCTGCCCGGCGCCGGCTGGATCGAATTCGACCCGACGAATGGGCTGGTTGGCGGCAAGGACCTTATCCGCGTCGCTGTGGCGCGCGATCCCGCCCAGGCGGCCCCGCTGACGGGCGCCTATTTCGGCGACGCCGCCGACGAACTGGGCATGGAGGTTTCCGTCGAGGTGACGCAGCCAAAGCACGCCGAAAGGGTCACTCTCGCCGGCGCCTGAGCCGCCTGATCCAAGGGATTTTGCATATGATCATCCGTGCCGGATATGCGATCGGCTTCGAGTGCTCCGCGGTGACGCCGATGATCTTGCACCTCAATATCCATCCCTCGCGCGCCGTCGATCTCATCTCGCCCGACGTCGTGCGAACTGAGCCGTACTATCCGACCGACGCCTATCTCGATCTGTTCGGCAATCGGGTGACGCGGGTGGAGGCGCAGCCTGGCGCGGTGACATTCCACAATGATTTCACCATCCGCGACAACGGGTCGCCCGACGAAACGCCGGAGGATGCGCCGCTGACCGCGGTCGCCAAGCTGCCGAGCGAGGTGCTCGTCTACCTGCTCGCGAGCCGCTATTGCGACAGCGACAATCTGAGCGACTTCGCCTGGTCGCAGTTCGGCGGGGTCGGCGGCGGGGCGAAACTCGTCCAGGCGATCTGCGATTTCGTCCACGGCCGCATCCGCTTCGACTATGGCGCGGCGAACCCGCGCCGCACGGCCTCCGACGGGTTTCGGGAGGGGGTTGGCGTCTGCCGGGACTTCGCCCATCTCGCAGCAGCGCTGTGCCGGGCGATGAATGTGCCGGCGCGCTATTGCACCGGGTATCTGGGCGACATCGGCGTGCCCCAAGACCCGGCGCCGATGGATTTCTCCGCCTGGTTCGAGGTCTTTCTCAACGGCCGCTGGTATACGTTCGACGCCCGCCACAATATGCCGCGCATCGGGCGCATCGTCATGGCGCGCGGCCGCGACGCCGCCGATGTCGCCATCTCGACCGCGTTCGGCCAGCCGCTCCTGAAGCGCTTCGAGGTCACGACCTACGAGGAGGCGGCCTGACCGGGCCGCCCCAGCGCGACGAAAGGGTTTCCAAGCCCGAGGGTCGGGAATCCAAAT
>JBAUXQ010000554.1:0-2140 GCA_049584355.1 Roseiarcus sp.
TCTTATGCCCGACCGGCGGCACGCCGCCGATGGCGAAACCGGTCGCCTCGCGCACGAAGTCGGCGTCGGCGCGGGCGATTCCCTCGCCGAGCACTGCCGCGACCTTTGTCTCGTCGACGCGATTGACGCCGGAGGCGACCACGAGCACCGGATGGTTGCTGCCGGCGCCGCGGAAGACGAGCGACTTGGCGATCTGCGCGACCGTGCAGCCGATCGCCGCCGCGGCGTCGGCGGCGGTGCGGGTGGTGGCGTCGAACTCCAGCACCTGGTGCTTGTCGCCGAGCGTGGCCTGAACTCTGAGCGCCGAAGGGCTTGCGGCGGGCTTCATCGCCTCCGCTCCCGAAACGGATTGACGATCCGCAATCGCTTGTCGATCGCCATCCCGTCCTGCATATCCTCGGACCACAGACGGTCGCACTCCGCGAGCAGGGCGGAAGCGGTGATGAGCGCGTCGAAAATGGAAAGCTTGTAGCGTTCGGCGAGCGTCATGCCCAGTTCGTGCGTCTCCGTCGTGACTGGATGGACAGTCAGCAATCCCCGCATCGACGAAAGAAAGCTGCGCGTGTCTTGCCAGGACATTCTCAGTTTGCGCCGCGCGACGTTGGCGATCTCGTTCAGCACCTGAACGCTGATCGCGCCTCCCTCGCGAACGACCGCTTCCGCCCGATCCGCTTTCGCCAAATCGCCGGAAGCGAGGTACATGAGAACATTGGTGTCGAAGAAGCTACCGGGCATTCGCCGCATCCCGGTCGAACTTGAAATCGGGCGGCAATCTCCCGCGAAAGGCCCGCAGCCGGTTCAGGAAATCCTCGCGGCCGGGCTTGCGAGCGACCCCGAATGCGCGCTCGCCGGCCACGTGCACGTCGATCTCATCGCCTGGCTTGAGCTGCAACGCCTCGACGACGGCCGCGGGGAGGCGGACGGCAAGGCTGTTGCCCCATTTGGCGACCTGCATGAGGCTCTTCCTTCGGATAGACATATGAATCAGTGTATATCCGTCGAAGTCCGCGGTCAAGCACGCGGCGACCGCGTCTCCGGCTTGAGCGCCAGTCCCCCGTGGTCAGGCGACGCGAGCTTGCGGGTCTGAGGCGCGAAGGTCCTTTTTCGAGATCTTTCCGACCGGGGTCTTGGGCAGTTCGTCGCGGATTTCCATCGCGCCGATCATCTCGTGCTTGCCGAGACGCTCCTTCAGGAACGCCTTCATGTCGTCGAAGCTGGGTGGCGGCGCCCCGGCCTTCAACTTGACGTACGCCTTCGGGGTCTCGCCGCGATAGGCGTCCGGCACGCCGATCACGCTCACTTCCTCGACCGACGGGTGCTGGTAAATCGCCTCCTCGATGTTGCGCGGATAGACGTTGAATCCACCGCATAGCAGCATGTCCTTGGTGCGGTCGACGATATAGACGAAGCCATCCTCGTCCAGATATCCGACGTCGCCGGTGCGGAAGAATCCGTCCTTGGTCATCGAGTCGGCGGTCGCTTTCGGCTGCTTCCAGTAGCCCTTCGTCACATTTGGGCCCCTGACGCAGATTTCGCCGCGCTCGCCGGGCGCGACCTCGCGGTCCGGGTTCGCGACATCGATGAACTTCATCTCGGTGCCGGGATAGGGAATGCCGCAGGAGCCGCGTTTGACCGGCCCGGCGCGCGGCGTGAAGGTACCGATCGGCGAGGTTTCGGTCATGCCCCAGCCCTCGGTCAACCGGCAGCCGATGACTTTCTCGAACCGCTCCTGCACCGCGACCGGAAGCGGCGCGCCGCCCGAAGCGCACAGCCGGAGCGACGACCAGTCCATGGACTCGACGCCGGGCACGCTCAGCAGCGCGACATGCATTGTCGGCACGCCCATGTAGACGGTGATCTTCTTGTCGACGATGTCCTTGGCGGCGGCCGCGGGGTCGAAGCGCGGGTGCAGGACGAGCTCCGCCCCCAGCCGAAAGCCGAGCAGCATGACGACGGTCAGCGAATAGATGTGGAACAGCGGCAGGGTGCAGAGAAAGCGCTCCTCGCCGACCCGCAGCGAGTCGGGGCCGCTGCGGGTCATGATCTCCATGTAGAGCGAGCAGGCGGCGGTCAGATTGGCGTGGGTCAGCATCGCGCCCTTGGGCGTGCCGGTCGTGCCCCCGGTATATTGGATGACGGC
>JBAUXQ010000555.1:0-1637 GCA_049584355.1 Roseiarcus sp.
TGTTCCGGAACGCGATGCTGATCGTAATCGCCGGATTCCCGGGCGCCTTCATCGGCGCGTTCTTCACCGGCTCGCTCCTGATCGAGCAGGTGTTCTCGCTCGACGGGCTCGGCTATCTCTCCTACGATTCGCTCATTCAGCGCGACTACCCGGTGGTGCTCGCCAACCTCTATATCTTCGCCCTCATCGGGCTGGTGGTTAACCTCATTTCCGACCTCACCTACACCTGGATCGATCCGCGCATCGATTTCGAAACCCGCGAGGTGTGAGCTTGGTCGACACGGACCGCCTCGCTCCCCCCTCCGACCCGCTGGCGCAAGCGGGAGAAGCAGCGGACCGCGTCATTCCGCTCGACGAAGAGGCGGACGCCTGGGAGCGCGCGAAAGCCCGCGCGGACGTCGAGCGCCGCCCGTGGCTGTCGCCGGTGAACCAGCGGCGACTCGATAATTTCCGCCGCAACAAGCGCGGCGCCTGGTCGCTGTGGATATTTCTGGTTCTGTTCGTCGCTTCGCTGTTCGCCGAGTTCATCGCCAACGACCGGCCGCTGATCGCCTCCTACAAAGGCGAGATCCTGTTCCCGGTATTGTTCGACTATCCCGAGGACAAGTTCGGCGGCTTCGAGGCGCGCGCTGATTTCCGCGGCTCGTTCGTCGCCAACGAGGTCAACGCGCATGGCTGGATGATCTGGCCGCCGATCCGGTTCGCCAACTCGACCACCATCCTCAATCCCCCGACCCCCCTGCCGACGCCCCCGACCTGGATGCTGAGCGACGCTGAGTGCCGCGCGGCGCTGGAGAAGCAGGGAGCGAAGGATGCGGCCACGATCGCCTACCCTTGCCGCCAGCTCGAACCATTGTGGCTTGGCTCCGATCAGGACGGGCATGACATCGTCGCCCGCCTCATCTACGGCTTTCGCATTTCGGTGCTGTTCGGCCTGACGCTTGCCGGCGTCTCGTCGGTCATCGGCGTCTTCGCCGGTGCGGTGCAGGGCTATTTCGGCGGCTGGCTCGATCTCATGATGCAGCGGGTGATCGAGATCTGGTCGTCGCTGCCGCACCTCTATATCCTCATCATCCTGTCGGCGATCCTCGCGCCGAGCTTCTTCGTCCTGTTGACGATCCTGCTCCTGTTCTCCTGGGTGAGCCTCGTCCACCTGGTCAGGGCCGAGTTCCTCAGGGCGCGCAACTTCGAATATGTCAACGCCGCGCGCGCGCTCGGCCTCTCGAACGCCAAGATCATCGTCAAGCACGTGCTGCCGAACGCCATGGTGGCGACGCTGACCTTCCTGCCGTTCATCGTCAATTCCTCGATCAGCACCCTGACCTCGCTCGACTTTCTCGGCCTCGGCATGCCGCCCGGCTCGCCTTCGCTCGGCGAACTCCTGCTGCAGGGCAAGTCCAACCTGTCGGCGCCGTGGATCGGACTCTCCGCCTTCGTCGTGACGGCGCTGATGCTGTCGCTCCTCATCTTCATCGGCGAAGCGGTGCGCGACGCCTTCGACCCCAGAAAGACGTTCTCGTGAGCGAGGCCGATCCGCTCCTCGACGTGCGCGATCTCTCGATCGCCTTCGCCCAAGGGAGCGAACGCAGGACCGTGGTCGATCGGGTCTCGTTTCGGCTCGAGAAGGGCCGCGCGCT
>JBAUXQ010000556.1:0-1623 GCA_049584355.1 Roseiarcus sp.
GATCGCGGAAGCGAACACGGCGTCGTTGATCTTGAGCGCGCGGCCGGCGAATCGCGACAGGCCGTCGAGGATGAACCGCCATTGTTCGTCGACCGTCGATCCCGGGGCGAGACTGGTCGCAGCGATGGCGCCCGGATTGACCATCGGATTGGTCCGCCCATCGCCGCTGCGCTCGATCGCCGCGAGCGAGTTGAACGGCAGGCCGGTCGCGTTGACGCCGAGGCGCCGGCGCGCGGCCTCCGCGCCCAGAACCTCACAGACGAGGGCGAACACGAACGGCTTCGACACGCTCATGATCGAGAACGGATGATCGGAGTCGCCGCTCGCATAAGCCGCGCCATTGACGCCGACCACGCAGAGGCCGAAGAGATCGGGCGGCGCTTGCGCCAGGGCGGGGTAGACGTCGGAGTTCAAGCCGTCGCGGTTCGCCTTGAAGCGCTCGTGCGCTTGGCCCACCAGAGTCCGCACGACGTCCGGCGATGGCAGGCGCCCGGTCGAGACATAGGCCGGATCGATGGCCGCCTCGCTCGGCCGGTCGGAACTCAACCCCTCGCTCCCAGTCCCGAGCCGCCCGGCGCGTCAGATCGGCACGGCGCGGACCGCGACATCCACGCTGAGCCCGATCGAATCTTCGGGGCTGCCGATATATCCGCCCGCGACCGGCAGCGCCTGCGCGGCCGACCTCGCGACGCCGACGCGCACGAGGTTGGAGCCGGCGATGAGGCCGTTGGTCGGATCGTATTCCATCCATCCAGCCCCCGGCAAATAAACGTTGCACCAGGCATGGGTGCTGCCGCCGCCCCGAGTCGTCCCCGACATGTCGTCATAGAGGTATCCGGTGACGAAGCGGGCAGCGACGCCGAAGCTGCGCAGCGCCTCCATCATCAGCACCGCGAAATCGCGACACGTGCCGGAACCGAGCGCGATCGTCTCCGCGGCGGTCTGCGTGCCTTCCTCGTGCCGGGCCTCATAGCGGAATTCGGCTTTTATGGCGTGCGTCATCGCTTCCACGACCGCGAGCGTGCGCGCCTTGCCTGCGCCGCCGACAATCCGGCGCGCCCACGCGTTGATCGATCCCTCCGGGTCCGCGGATCGCGGCTCCGCAAGACCGGCGAGGTCGGACGCCTCTTCCTGCGCGTAGGCGAACGGGAAGGCCTCCGCTGACGGATCGAGGCTGTAGATCGGCTTCGGCGGACCGTCGGGGTGGTGGGTCAGTTCGAGCGTCGACACGATGCTGAGGCGATCCGTCCTCAGGCTCTCGGGCCATTCGAGAAAGCAGATCGAATTGTCGAACGCGTCGTGCGCCCAATGAACAAGCGACGGCTGCGGATCGACGTCGAGAGCGGCCTCGTGGAGCCTCAGATCATGGCTGTCGTCGGGCCGCAACATCAGGCGGTGACGGGTGAGCCCGACCGGGTTGCGATAGGCGTATTGCGTCGAATGGACGATGCTAATTCTGGCCATGCAGGGTTCTATTGCACGCCGCGTTCAGACGGAAATCCGGCATCGCGAGAACCCGCTTGATTGTCCGAGGGGATCCGACGACCACAGGAAGCTCGGGTCAAGCAGCTTTGAGCCGCGCCAGTTCCCGTTCAAACTCGAAGCTCAACTGTGCGCCTTCCT
>JBAUXQ010000557.1:0-2009 GCA_049584355.1 Roseiarcus sp.
CCGCCGACCGCTTCTGGCGGAATCTTACGCGCGGGATCCGCGTGAAGAGCGCCAAGAATTCCGTCGATGCGCTCGCCATCGATACGATCCTTCCCTGGCTCGCGCACGACGGTATGATTCATCTCACCACCCCGCGTGGGCTCGAGCAATATACCGGCGGCGCCTGGGGCACGCGCGATGTTTGCCAGGGCTCGATCGAACTGTTGCTGACACTCGAGCATGACGAACCGGTGAAGGAAATCCTGCGCATAATATTCGCCCAGCAATATGCGGACAGCGGCGACTGGCCGCAATGGTTCATGCTCGAACCCTACTCCGCCATTCAGAGCAAGGAGTCGGCCGGGGACATTATCGTCTGGCCGCTCAAGGCGCTCTGCGACTATATCGAAGCTGCCAGCGATTTTGCTTTCCTCGATGAGACGATCGCGTGGCGCCGCGAGGACAATTTCGAAAGGACTGCGCACGCCGATCCGGTGACCAGCCACATTGACAAGCTTATCGAGACGGTGCGGGCGCGCTTCATCCCGGGGACGAAGCTCGTTCGATATGGCAACGGTGATTGGAACGACTCGCTGCAACCAGTCGATCCGACGAAACGCGACTGGATGACGAGCGCCTGGACGGTCGTGCTCTTCTACGAGCAGCTTCGCCGCTACGCCGAAATCCTTCGCCGCGCGAAACGAACCCCCAAGCAGGCCAAAGAGCTCGACGCGCTGGCCGCTGCCATGCGCAAGGAGTTCAATACGTATCTGGTTCGCGAGGGCGTCGTTGCGGGCTATGGCGTGTTCCGGCCCGAGGGTGGCGAACCCGAGCTGCTGCTGCATCCGAGCGAGACCAAGACCGGGTTGAAATTCTCGCTCCTGCCGATGACGCAGAGCATGATCGGGGGCATGTTCACTCAGGCCCAGGCGCGCAAGCATCTCCGCATCATCCGCAAGCATCTCCTGTTTTCGGATGGCGCGCGGCTGATGGACCGGCCGATCGTCTATCGCGGCGGCCCGGAAACGTTCTTTCAGCGGGCGGAATCGGCCGCCTTCTTCGGCCGCGAAATCGGACTCATGTACACGCATTCGCATCTGCGCTACGGCGAGGCGATGAGCGACATTGGCGAATTCGTCGCGCTGTGGGAAGCGCTGTTGGTCGCCAACCCGATCGCCGTGACCGATCAGCTCGCGCACGCCTCCCTGAGGCAGCGCAACGCTTATTTCAGCAGCAGCGACGCGGCGTTCCTGGACCGCTACCAGGCGAGCGACGAATGGGCGCGCGTCAAAGCGAACGCGATCGCCGTCGACGGCGGCTGGCGGGTCTATTCGAGCGGCCCCGGCCTCTACACCAACATGCTCATACGCCATGCTTTCGGGCTGCGCCGCCAGTTCGGCAAGCGAATCGTTACGCCGGGGATCAGAACGTCGCGCAAGGATCTGAGCCTTGCGTGGCCGGGCAGGCCCGGCGGCGGCTCGCCGCGGCTGTGACGAAGTCGGCCTGGACCTGCGGAGCTCTCCGATGAAGGCGCCACGCAAGGATCAGTGGAAGGCGACCGCCAGCAGCGGCGATCCGCATCTCGCGGTCGACGATCGGTACGCCACGACCTGGAAGGCGAAGCCGGCGAAAAAGCCGTGGCTCAAGATCGACCTGGGCAAAGCCGCGACCCTCGCCGGACTCGAGGTCTATTGGGGCCCGGATGCGCCGGTGGTCTACGGATTTAAGTCTTCGCTCGACGGCAAGCGATGGACCCCTCTTTGTCGGACGCGCCACGGCGAGGGCGGACAGGACGTCTTCGCTTTCCCTCCGGTCAAGGCGCGGTTCGTGCGCTGGACCTGCGACGACCCTCAGGCCGAGCGAGGAAATGAGATCGTCGAGATCAACCTTTACGGCCCCGGCGACGCGGCATCGGTGATGGAAGAGGGGCGGGTTGCGGCGCTCGGCTATGCCCCGGTGAAGCTTCCCAAAGGCGAGAGCATCACGGTCGACTTCGGTTATGTGCGCTCTCCGCTCGGGGCGTTCATCGA
>JBAUXQ010000558.1:0-16192 GCA_049584355.1 Roseiarcus sp.
CGGTATGACGGGTCCTTGCCGGTAAAAAAAGCAAATCGAATCCATGGTGGACAGTCACGTAATTCTTCTCCAGCAGCGAAGCAACGGTACGAAGCGATTGTTTACTGAGAAAAAAAGGTATCTCGTCTGGATTACGATGAGGAAGACCGGAGGTTGCAACACTCACCTTCATGGCTGACAGGCCAAGCCGGGTCATATCTCGAGAGAACGCGAAGTTGAATTTGTGCCACCCGTCGGAAAAGCAATATTTCTCCAGCATCGGTCTCAACTCGGAGGAAGTGGACTCAATCGACCGGATATCCCCAGGCGGGATTCTTGATCCGGGTGGGATTACATACCGAACATGATACTTCCATAATATGATTAAATCGAAAACGGGTATGTGACTAAGATGATCGGCGAAATCGAATACGTGTTGAGTAACAGGTACCAGCGTATCCCTTACATAAGGATTGTGGGCTACAACTTCGCCCGCAGCCCTTTGGGCGGCGATGATCGTCAGGTCACAGGAAAAATGGTCTGAGACAGACCCTACAAGGTGAGTGGACTTCAAAAGATCGCCGATCCCCCCGCTAACCACCAAAGCAACCTGGATCCGAGCTTTTCGAAGGCGCGATGCCTTGGGCGCGTCAAGATCGTTCTCTGCAAACCAGGCCGCCCAAGCGTCAAGGCGCCGAACCTTCGGCAGGCGCCAGCCAGGATCTTGGACACGAGTCGCGACAGGCCTGTCAGTTATCCTCTTCGAGGCGTGCGGTTTCAGGTACGCGAAAAGCTTTTTTGCTCTTCGGCGAATATACCGCTCCACCGTTCTTGGCAGGTTCTCCAGCCTCTGCCTTCTAAGACTTTCGATCCGGGCCAGCTCATCCTGAAGATCAAGATGATTGCGGAGAGCGGCGAGCACGCGATCATGAACATCAATGAGGTGATCCTGCTTGGCCTTGAGCTCATCCTCCGCTTCACGAAGTAACTCCTGTATTCTCCTCGCCTCCATACCCAGCAGCTGGCGACGAATCAGAAAATTATTGAAGTCGCCTGGCGTGGCGAAGCTCGGATGGCCGTCTTGTGTGTTCTTCCCCTGCACAAGACCTGAGGAAAGCGCGCTTGGTTTGAGTTCCTCGTTCATGGCGCTGCCTCGCTCCGGCGTTCGATTTCAAATCGGGCGTGGCTGGCAGGGGGAGACGGGGCAAGGCTCATTGATAACCATCGGCGGTTTCTAGGTAGTTTCTGATATAAAGCCTCAACCCATCTTCCAGGCGGGTCGACGGCGGCGCATAACCTGCCGACCGCAGCTTATCGATGCTTCCACAGGTGTAATATTGATATTTGCCGCGTAATGCGGCCGGGAGATCGATGAACTCGACGTTGGGGGCGACGCCCATTTCAGCGAACATGATTTTCGCCTTCTCGAGAAAGGATCTCGCCGTCCCGGAACCGACATTGTAAAGGCCGGATTGCGCGCCCGGTTCCTGAAGCGCCCACAGCGCAACCCGGACGCAGTCGCCGACCCAGACAAAATCGCGCAGCTGGCCGCCGTCGGGATAATCGGGATTCTCGGAGCGGAACAGGCGGACCCGACCGGATTCGCGGATTTGCGCGTGCAACTGCGCGGCCACCGAGCGCTGGCCGCCCTTGTGGTATTCGTTCGGCCCATAGACGTTGAAGAATTTGAGACCGGCCCAGCGCGGGGGACATGGAGCGCCGGTCGCGACCGCGCGCTGGACCCAGCGGTCGAACAGCGCCTTGCTCCACCCATAAGCATTGAGCGGCCGCAGCCGGCTCAGGTAGTCGGCGTCGAAACGGTCGAGAAAGCCCTCCCGACCGTCGCCGTAGGTCGCCGCGGACGATGCATAGACCAGCGGGATTTTCGCCTGCGAGCACCAGGTCCAGAGATCGATCGAGAGCCGAATATTATTGCGCACGATCGCGTCGATGTCAGTCTCGGTCGTCGTGGAGACGGCTCCCATGTGGAAGACGCCGCCAATCCTTTCCCGATTGGCGGCCAAAAACGTCCCCGTCGCTTCGGGCGGAATGACGTCTGACAGGCGGCGCTTGGCGATGTTGCGCCACTTGAAGTCGTTCGCGCCCATCCAGTCGCTGATGACAATGTCCGCGCCTTGTTGATCGAGGGCGGCGGCGATGTTGGAGCCGATGAACCCCGCGCCGCCCGTGATCACATACACGGCACGCCCCTATCTCTCAGCCCAGCGAACGCGGCCCCGGTCAGTAAGGAACTCTTCGGCGCCGCCGCACCGCTCATCGGCCTCCACCGGCGCTGACGCGCTTGAGAATTGACCTTGCGCCGTCGCCAGGCTCAATGGAATCAAAATGATTTTGCCTCCCTACGGTATCGGACTGATCCGCGCCAACGGCGGCTTCGAGCGTGCAAACCGACCTTTTAATGGGGCAATTTGGCGTTAGCAATTCGATGAAGCGCCGATGGGTTGTCACCAAGACCGCCGACGAGTTCGTCACTATCGATTGCGCTGGGCGCCTCACGTTTCGAACATGATCAGCGACTGTGGCGTTGGTCGAAGGGGGCGAGCGGTCGCCCCAAGGAAACCTGCCGCCTTTGCCATTTTATCAAGATCGCTCAGCGTCCATGCGTCGCCGCCGGGAGTTGTCGCCAGCATCAAGAACGCAAACATGGCGTGTGTGGGCGCCCCAGCACGATCCTCGTCCGGGACGAAGTCTACGGCGCAGGCTCGTCCTTGTGGGGACAGGCTCGATCTCACCTTCCGCAGGATCGTTGCGCATTCCTCCGGGCTGAAGTGGTGGAGGAAATTCGCCAGGATAATGAGATCAAACTCGCCTCCCCAATCCACCTCGAACGCATTTCCCCCAACCGCGCGGAACCGCTTACCGACGCCAGCGTCTAAGGCGTTGGCGGACGCCAGCCCGAGAACGCTCGGCCAATCAACAGCCGTTACGACTGCTTCCGGGAACGCCTTGGCGAGCTCGATGCCATAGAACCCATGCCCAGCCGCCACGTCCAAAACTGTTGCGGGGGGCCCGGGCCGCGCAACAAGATAGACCGCCGCGCGCTTGGCGGCGAGGCGCGCGGTCGAACTCATGGCCTTGGCGAACCGGAGCCAGACGGGATGATCCGGCGCCAAATGCGCAAGCCCCGTGGACCCGCCGTGTCTTACATAAGAAACCGGGTCGTCGAGCACGAGGCGCAGAATCTCGGGCGCGGCATAGAAATCGATCGAACTGCCCATCCACGCGGGGGAGGACGGATCCAAATACCTCTTGCCGGCCTCCGCGACGGTATAGGCTCCATTCTGCTTCCTCAGCAGGCCCATGACGGTGAGAAAGTCGCACAGAATCCGCATCCCGCGGCTTGAAGTTGTGGTTTGCTCCGCCAGTGCGTCGCTGGTCACGACGCCGCCCCCGATCGAGGCGAAGACGTCGAGCTTGATGGCCGCCGTCAGCGCCGCAGTCTTCTGGTAAGCTAGCGCAGCCTCGTAAGCGGGATTGTCCCAGCTATCCATTTTTCGTCGTCTCGATCTCTTAGGGAGGGCCCGCGTTCCAAGCCTACTCAATCTTTCCGCTTTTGGGCATAGTCGTCTGATGCGCCCTCCATTTTTCTCGAAGTTGCTTCACAGGATTTCCTCAGGTCGTGGGACTCCCGCTCGAAACTCATCCGCCAATGCGCTCGTGGACGAAAACCGTCTCCCCGGCGCAGAGGATTGGAAATTGACCAGGCCAGCGTTGGGACGTGAGATCGAAGGCTATGCCTCGGTTTGCAGTGCATCAAGCGGTCAAACGCTTGACCTTTACGTCAATACGGCGGCGCCATTTTACACGGTCCAAATTTTTCGAATGGGTTGGTACGGCGGCCTGGGCGCCCGCAGAATTTGCGGGCCCGTCACCGCGCGAGGTGTGCGCCAGCCTATCCCGATTCCGGACCCCGAGACAGGTCTGGTCGATTGCGATTGGCAATCTCCCGTCTCGTTAGCTGTCGGGGCCGACTGGCGCTCCGGCGTCTATCTCGCCAAGCTGGAAGAAAGCGTGGGACATTGCCAATCCTACGTAATTTTTGTTGTCAGAGACGACGACGATGATGCTGATGTCGTGTTCCAACTTCCAGTCAACACCTATCAAGCCTATAATTTCTGGGGCGGCCGGTCTTCTTACGCTTGGGGCAGCGGCGACGGGCTCCCGTGGGGTTCGACCTCCGGCCGGCCGGCAGTTGTGGTTTCCTTCAACAGACCCTATGCCGCGAGCACGAATCCAGCGGCCGCATTCGGCATGGGCGCAGGCGAATTCCTGTGCAACGTGCAGCCCGTGAGTACAGGATATCCCATCTCGAGCGCCGGGTGGGATTATAATGTCGTTCGTTGGCTGGAGAGGGAAGGCTATTACGTAACTTACGTCACGAATGTCGACACTCAGAATTTCCAGGAATTATTCAATCGGCGCCGCGCGTTTATCAGCGGAGCGCATGACGAATATTGGTCTTGGCAGGGCCGTGCCAACCTCGAACGCGCTTTGGCCAAAGGTACGAACTTATTTTTCCTAGGAGCAAACGCAATATACTGGCAAGTAAGGTCAGAAAACGATCGGCACGAGCGCGCGGACCGTATTCTGGCGATCTATAAGGAAAACGCTGGTGAGTTAGACCCAGTCCTTCTCGACAACGACCGTTTCAACGACTATTTGGCGACAACCCAGTGGCGGCTGCCACCCGTGTCTCGGCCTGAGGACATGGTGATTGGGGTCTACTATTTGATGGACCCAGTCGACGGCGACATCATTGTTTCCGATGCTGGTCACTGGGCGTTTGCGAATACGGGCCTTGTTAGCGGCTCCAGGTTGCCGGGGCTGCTCGGTTACGAGGTCGACGGCCTGTCAGGAAACGCGCCGGAGGGTCTGAGGGTGCTGGCTGCCTCTCCGGCTAAAAACCTTCATGATCCAAGCCGAATTGTCGTCTCAAACATGGCGGCGTATGTCGCTCCATCGGGAGCCGAAGTCTTTGCGACAGGGAGCATTCAATGGAGTTGGGGACTGGATGACTTCAACGCGCCGCGTCTTCGCACGTCACGGCTGAGTCCCGCCGCCGCCCAAATCACCCGCAACGTCCTTGAGCGATTTGGCGCAAGGCGGCCTTCGCCTCATCGGCGTGCATAATTTATCAACCTTCTGAAGCGGCGCGAAAGAGATTCATGTTTCGTCATGCCAATTGTCGGCGCCGGGATTTCTGTTTTGCTCGTACCGGATTCGAGAGCTTCGCCTTCGTGGTCCCGAGCGGGCGATTGTTGCGATTCCGGGTTGCTCGAACCGGCGGGAGAAGTTTCGTCCTGGGAGATCGGAGGCAGAGGACGGGGCGCGCTCAAGCCGAGCGGCGCCTTGCCGGATAACCAAGACCTCAGATTGCTGGCGAGGTCATTGATTCGGACTGTCACCAAATCGAAATGATCTCCCGGGATCTCCAGCAGTTCGGCGTCCTCGCTTAGGCGAACCCAGTCTCGGCCATCGTATTCGGAGGCAAGGACGAGCAGGCGCACCGGAAACGGAGTCGGAGAATAAGCAGCCAAGCGCTCAGTGTAGAGTTCAAAAGCCAAGCCGAACGGCGTCGCCGGCCGAATTGGTATGTCGTCCTGCGCCGCAACCTGGTCGCCCGCTCCCGCGTGACCAACTCCGGGCGCCCATCGCGGGCTCTTCAAGGCCTCCCCATCCACCATCACAGGGGAGTCGATCATCACGACGGTCTCCACCCGATTATTCAGGTTCGTCAGCAGCCGCGCTGTTTCGAACGCAACAATTCCGCCAATACAGTGCCCGGCCAGCCGGTAGGGTCCGGTCGGCTGGGCCTCTAAGATTGCCGCTAGTCGGTCGGCCGCCATCTCTTCGATCGACGGCGGAATCGGCTCACCCCCAGGCCCATGGGGAGAAACTGCGATGAGCGAAATTTCCTGTCCCAGTTTTCGGGCAAGATGCTCGAGGTAGAATCCGCCCCACGACCAGTCGCCGTGGAAAAAGAGCAGCGGTTTGGCGCCATCGGACGCCGCGCCGACCCGGACGGCCGGCCTAAATCGCGGGGATTCCTTCTCACTGAGCCTCTGGGCGAGCGCCCTCACCGTGGAACTCTCGAATAGCAAGCTGTCGGGCAACGCCTTTCCGGTGAGCTGTCGGAGTTCCAGCATGAGCTCCATCGCCAGGAGCGAATCGCCCCCTTTGTCGAAGAAATCATCATCGATGGAAAGATCCGTCGACTCCAAAAGCCTGCTGCAGATGCGCAATATCTCGGCGCGCAGCCCATCGAGCCCGCCGACAGAGGATTCAGTGGTCATTTCAGCCCCTCCTCAAGACGCTGACGCTGGACCTTCCCGGTCGCGCCCTTTGGCAGGCGATCGACAAACACAATCCGGCGCGGAATCTTGAATTGCGCCAGGCTTGGCAAAAGGAATTCGCGCAGCTCGAGGGGCGTCACCGTCGCTCCTTCTCTCAGAACCACCGCCGCCACGACGTCCTGGCCGAGGCGCGGGTGGGGCGCAGCAAACGCGGCAGCCTCCGCAACGTCGGGATGGCGCTGCAACGCGTCATCGATTTCCGCCGGCGAGATTTTCTCGCCGCCCCGATTGATCATCTCGGTTTTGCGGCCATGGATGGTGAGGAAACCGTCGGCGTCGAGGCTTCCGATATCGCCCGTTCGAAACCAACCGTCGACGAACGAATCACGGTTGAGGTCAGGGGCCTCGAGATAGCCCGATGTCACGGTCGGCCCTCCAAGCAGGATCTCGCCATGTTCGCCGGCCGAGACCTCGCGTCCGCTCTCCGCGACGATCTTAACCGTATCCTTGGCGGGAATGCCGCACGTCCCAGGCTTGAAAGGGCCCGGCGGCGGCAGGTTGGCCGAAATCTGCGCCGCTTCGCTCGAGCCGTAGTGCTCGAGAACCGGCGCGCCCAACGCAACGGAAAGTCCCTCCCTCACTTCCCGCGTCAGAGGCGCCCCGCCGGAAACGACAAATCGGAGATTGTGGATCGATCTCACGTTCGGCAGCGCCTTCGTCTTATCGAACATGAAACGGTGAAGCGTCGGACCGGCGGAATACCAGGTAGGCTTGAGGACGCCGAGCCATTCGTCGACATCAAGCGACGACGGGCCGAGCGGAAATGCGACGCTGCCTCCGGTGATCAACGGCGCGAAGATGGTCACCTTGAGGCCATGCGAGTAGCAGATCGGGCTCACACTGAGACAGCGGTCCGAAGGAGTGAGACCGAACCACGATTGAACTCTGGCTGCCGCTGCGAGCATGTTCCCATGACTGAAGGGGATTAGCTTCGGCGTGGCGGTGGTGCCCGAAGTCTGCAGAATAAAGGCGGTGGCGGCAGCGTCGGGTTCTTCAGCCGCCGCCGCGGCTCCGACCTCAGACGAGCTGAAATTCAAGCCGAGCTTGCCACGGTCTTGCCGGACTGCCTCTATGACTGTGACGCCCCTTCCTACGGCGGCGTCGCGGGCGGGAGAACGCGCGTCTGCGGGCACGATGACTGCGCGCGGTCGAAGCGACCCCAACCGGCCGTCGATCTCAGGCGCAGTCAATTGGGTATCGATTGGCACGGCGACGGCGGCGCATGCGGTCGCGACGATCGCCAGAGCCCCATCGGCGCCGCTCGGAAGCGCGACGGCGACCCGCGCGTCGCGGCCGAGGCCCGATTCACGCAGCCGCGCCGCACAGCGAGCGAGATAGTCGCTGAGGCCGCGATAGGAGAGCGGCGCGAAGCCGGTCGCGACCACCGCCGTCGAATCAGGGCGAGATTCGGTGTGGCGCAATATCGCCGCCCCGACGCTGGTTGGATCAGACACGCGAGTCCCTGATGATCGCCATCCCGAACTTCACTCCTCCGCCGCGAGTACCGGGGCCTCACCCTGCCGACGATTGCCGAGCGTACCACCGGGCCGCGCGCTGATAAGCGAGAAACCGCGACGTGACAACCGCGCGCCCCTGGTCAACTTGGATTTTGGGCGACGAGACAGCGCCATGGGTTTGCGCTGTTGGGGCTCAAGCCGACGCCGTAGTCGTTGATCATGTTCGTAACATGAGATAAGTCCAGCTTGTCCGGTCCGGTCTTGGGCAAACTCGATGGCGCGTCCAGGAATGCTGACGGCGCCGTGAGGCGGAAGAACTCAGGATACCATGCATCAGCTCCGGTCCGACCAGATCTCGGTCTCCGTGATCGTTCCCGCCTTCAACATGGAACTCTTCATCGAGGAGTGCCTGCGCTCGCTCTTCGAGCAGGCCGTCGACCGGATGGAAGTGATTGTTGTCGACGACGGTTCAACGGATCGAACACGTGAGGTCGTCGAATCGCTGAGTCCATCCGACGGGAAGTCGCTCAGGCTGATTTCGAGGACGAACGGTGGTCTCTCCTCCGCCAGGAATGCAGGAATGGCGGTGGCGCAGGGGCGTTGGATTGGGTTCGTGGATGCGGATGATTGGGTGGCCGGCGCCATGTACTCCCTTCTCCTCTCGGAGGCGGAAAGCGCTGGCGCCGATCTGGCGATCGCGCGCAATCTGCGTGTCGACCCGACATCGGGCTCCCAAGAGCCCTCCCTCGATATTGGGAGATGGAACGAGTTCATTGCCTCGCACGGCCGCCGCGTGAATCCGCGCAATTGCCCCGATCTCTTCTTGCTTGATCACTCTCCCTGTAAACGACTTTACCGGCGAGAATTCCTCGAGAGAGCAGGGTTCGCCTTTGCAGATGGGCTTATCTTCGAGGATCTAATATCAAGCTTTCAACTACTATGTAAGGCAAGTTCGGTCGTTTTGATCGACGAGGCGCTATATTTCTATCGGGTGGGCCGTCCAGGACAGATCACCGCTCGTGGAGACCATTCTCTCCTGGACGCTGTGCCCGCTTTCAATCTGATTCTCGACGAGCTTTGGAATTATCCCGCGAGTCCTGAGTTGTGGGCGAATTTTATTTACTTCCAAGGCTGGCTTATCCTGTGGCTTACCTCGCAGATAAAAGAGGCATACAGAGAAGAGTTTATCGCGGGCTTCGCAAGGATCGCTCGGAAGTTTCCTCCTCAGGGCCTAGCGCGGTTTCGCGAGAAGTTTCAGCATGACACCAAGGTCACGACAGCCGTTGAGCTTCAACTTTACGGAAATGGGGACCTCTATGCGGAATTCGCCAGAACCGGGGTCGCGTCCGAGCGCGCCAAGGTGGTGGTCAGCTCTGGCGTCCTGCGACGTTTCTTCATTGCCAGGGCGAAACTGACGAGCGGTTTGGCGCGCATATCCTCGCAACGCAGATGCCGGAACGTCCGCCGTAGCCGCGTGGCGTCAGGCCACTCCGCCAGCGCCGTAGAGGCTACGCCGTCTCGATAAGACCAGGGGAATAGACTTGAAGCTTTTCGTTTGCGTTTTCGACGACGCCCGTCTCTTGCCCCATTTCCTTGGACACTATGACCGTTTTGGCGTCACCGAGTTCCATATCGCCGCGCCGGCGGATTTGGCGAATTACGTCGCAAATGCGTCGAGTGGCTACAGCGTAATCCAGTACAATGATCTCAACGTCGCGGGCAGCTTTACCGGCGGCGCGGAAGCCGTCACGAAAATGCGCGAGCTGGCGCAGGGTCCCGAAGAGTGGGTCGTGATTGTCGATCTTGATGAGTTCGTTGAATTTCCCGACCGGGTGACCGACCTCATCGCAAATGTCGAGGGCGAGGGTGGAAATATCGCTCGCGGCATCATGTACGATCGCTTTGCTATCGACGGTCACCTCAAGACCTTTGACGACAACTCGGAGCTTTCCGCAGTTTTCCCGGTCAGAGCCCGTTTTAGAAGCTTGGTGATGCGCGGCAATGAGTTCAAAGGAGTCCTCGTCAAAGGTCAACTTAGGAGCCGGCATGCTCACCACGAGTTTTACGACGAGCGGCCCTATTCTCAGATGCTCGAGATTTCCCATTACAAATGGAACGACCGAGCTATCGACAGGACCCGGCTAGGATATGAAATGTGCGCCGCGGCTGGCAGTCCCTGGGATTTTGACGGCGAGTTCAAGCGGGTCCTCGATCATTATGAACAACACGGGCGGTTTGCCTGGGAGACTTTTGGCGGCGAAATTGTCGGCGGCGGCGCGCCCAGATTTTCGACCCCGGCTACCCACGGTCCGGCGAGTTGGATGAGGCGGGTTCTGGCATATGCTTCTGGCGCGAGAAAAGTAAGAATCAGCAACTAACGGTCCGACCCGGCGCCTACCCGGCGCCGCGCCTGCCCCGAGCCGACCATGGAGCCTTGTATCGACCGGATCGACATGATTATCTCCGGCCTTGCGCTGAGAGGCGAATGAACTTTGTTATTTCGAGCCCCTTGAATGAATTCATCATGGGTCGCCAAGTGGCGGGGAGTGCGGGTCTTCGTTCTTGGCGACGTGATGCTCGACAAGTACGTCTATGGGCGGGTCGAGCGGATTTCGCCTGAAGCGCCAATTCCTGTCCTTCATCATCAATCCGAGAAGGTTATGCTCGGCGGGGCGGCCAACGTGGCGCGCAACATTATTGCGCTTGGCGGAGAGGTCCTGTTGGTCGGGGCGCTCGGGGACGACGAGGCCGGCGATCTTGTCGCCGGTCCGCTGGTCGCGGAGGATCGGATCGAGGGCCGCTTCGTCCGGAAGGCTCATCACCCAACGACTACGAAAGTGCGTTACATCAGCGGCGGGCAGCAGATCATGCGCCTCGACATTG
Organism: Roseiarcus sp.; assembly: GCA_049584355.1. Taxonomy (GTDB): domain Bacteria; phylum Pseudomonadota; class Alphaproteobacteria; order Rhizobiales; family Beijerinckiaceae; genus Roseiarcus. The sequence goes on from JBAUXQ010000558.1 coordinate 10,694, forward strand.
AGCGGCCTTTTAGCCTCGGCGCTCAAAACATCGAGACGATTTGCGACTGGCTCGTCGGCGCTGCGGACAGCGTTTCCGCCATAGTTCTGTCTGACTACGCCAAAGGCGTCCTCGTCCCCGAGGTGATCCAACGGGTCGTCGCAATCGCAAAGGCGCGGCGCATTCCCGTTGTGGTCGATCCGAAATCGCCCGACGTTTCGCGTTACGAGGGCGCCACGGTTCTGACGCCCAACGCCTCCGAAGCCGCGACAATGGTCGGAATCGAATGTGCAGACGACGACCGCGCAGAAACGGCGGTGAAGATTTTTCGCGAGCGAGCCAAGGTTGAAGCGGTCGTTTTGACCCGCGGAGCGGATGGCATGACGATCCTCGATCCGTCCGAGGGCGAGGGCGCCGTGACGCATGTGCCGACCGTCGCATCGCAGGTGTTCGATGTTTCCGGCGCGGGGGACACAGTCGTCGCCGCGCTCGCATTGGCGCTCGCCTGCGGGGCCTCGGTCGCGACCGCCGCCCGCATTGGCAATGCAGCGGCCGGAATCGCCGTCAGCAAGCGCGGCACCGCGGCGGTGCATGCGGAGGAGCTCTCGGCCGTCCTGGGGGGGGTCAAGACGGGAGACGATCCGAAAATCGTCGGCAATGGGGTCGCTGCTGCAATTGTCGCCGATTGGAAGGCCAAAGGCCTGAAAGTGGGATTGACGAACGGGTGCTTCGACCTTCTCCACCCGGGTCATGTCGAACTTCTGAAGCGGTCGCGCGCCGCATGCGACCGCCTTGTGGTCGCGCTCAACGACGACGCCTCGGTTCGACGACTTAAAGGCGAAACGAGGCCGGTGCAAAATGAGCATGCGCGATCCATTGTCATGGCGGCGATCGACAGTGTCGATCTCGTGACTCTATTTGATGAGGACACGCCGTTGCGACTCATCGGCTTGCTCAAGCCCGACTACCTCATCAAAGGCGCGGACTACACGCTCGCAACCGTCGTTGGCGCGGATTTGGTCCGCGCTTACGGAGGAAAGGTCATTTTGGTTCCGCTCGAAAGGGGGCACAGCACAACTTCGATTATCGCGCGCGCTAGCGCCGGGGCGATATGATGTTGATCGTCAACGCATTGAGTTGTTGATTCGGCTCGGGAGCTTCTCTCCGAATGCCCTCGTATCGCCCAAGCGCCCCAATCGACAAGTCAAACGCTCGGGCGGCCGGACGCGAGTTCAGGTCCGAAATCGAGCGCCAGCTTCTCGAAATTCAGGATGCTTTTTGCGCGTTCGTCGATGATGCGGAACGCCAGAGGCAGGACACCGAGGGCCGGCTTCGCGAGGCGGAGCAGCAGAAAAAGGACGCGGAAGATCGATTGCGCACGATCGAGAGACAGAAACAGGACGTGGAAGATCAACTGCGCGAGGCCGCATCGCAATTGCGAAAATTGCAGAAGACGCTTCCGGTGCGGATCGTCAGATTTTTCCGGAGGTTGAATCCGACACGATCAGCGCGGAAACGAATCCGGTGACAATGGACGCCCGAAGTCGCCGGTGAAAAACCGACTGGCTGTCGATTAGGCTGGCTTTCACGCCACCGGTAATGCCTCCGAGGGGATACGCTCAAGCTCACTGCCACACAGCGAGAAGAGCACTGGCGTCAAGGCGCGGGGCATCAATGTCGACAGGGGCCGCGAGCGCCTGGAGGGCTGGGGAGATCATGCGCGATCGTCGACCGCCGCCAGCCGTTCCGCCTCGGCGAGATCGTCGACGGTGTTGGCGTTGAAGAAAGGATCAAGCGGCTGGGCCGGCCATGCGACGGTCGCCAGTCGGTGGCGCGCGGTCCACTGGCCGACCTTGCGGAGGCCTTCGACGACCAGCGCCCGGCGCAGCGCATCGCGCGAGGCGACGCTCCACAACCCGATGACGGGATGAGATCGCCCCTCCGAAGCCCCGACCGCGATCTCGGCGTTCTCAGCGACCAACGCTTGGCCGAGACGTGCGACGAGATCACGGGGCAGAAAGGGACAGTCACCAGGAGCGCTGAGGATCCACGCCGCGTTCGGCTTGTTCGCCGCGGCCCAATCGAGCGCGGCGAGAATTCCTGCGAGCGGTCCCGGGAAGTCCTTCACGCTGTCGGCGATGACCGGCAGCCCGAACGATGCGAAGCGCTGGGGATCGCCATTGGCGCTGATGGCCAGGCACTCGCATTGCGGCTCGAGCCGGGCGATGACGCGGGCGAGGATCGTGCGGCCGCCGATTTCGCGCAAGGGCTTGTCGCCGCCGCCCATCCGGCGCGCTAGGCCGCCCGCGAGCACCACGCCTATCGCGCCATGAACATCAGCCGTCACGGCCGCCGCCTTTGCGCGCGCGACCGGCCGATCGGTCTTCTAAGCAGGCCAGGTTCGGTCTTGATCATCGCTGGCTCGATTGCATGAATTGAATGGCCGGCGGAATTTAGGGCGCCGATCGCTTCTATCACGCCCGCATTGGCGATTGGCGTTGGGGAAGCCCCGACGAGAACCGGAGAGACCAATGGGGCAAGGCCTGGAAGCCGACACGGCCTGCACGCGGGATGTCGCCCGAGCTAGACCCACGATCCTGCCGGCTGGTATGGCGATTGACGCTCCGAAACCGGCTGCGCATGCTGCAGCATGGCCGTCACCAAGCTCGACCTCACCGGGCTGAAATGCCCTCTTCCCGCGCTCAGGACCCGAAAGGCCCTCAAATCGCTCGCGCCCGGCGATCGGCTCGAAGTGCGTTGCACCGATCCGCTCGCAGCGATCGACATTCCCCATTTGGTCGGAGCGACCGGCGACCGGTTGGAGGGCATCGAGCGCGGCGAGCGCGACATGGTGTTCCTGATTGAAAAATCGGCTCGCTCGACGGCGTCAAAGCCGCCGCCTCATTGATCGTACGCCGCGGCGTCACGCTGAAAGTGAACTCGGCCGGGGACGGAAATCGTTGACGTTTCCTTCCCGTCACGCTTGATGGTGCGTGGTTGCGGACAGGCAAAACGCGCGTATACGAAATGCGGGAACGGGCTGGCGAACCCGGGCGGAAGGCGATCGCGGCGTAACGCCGTCGTAAGGGAGGATGGAATGAGCGAATTCTCGCGCCGGGATATTCTTTCGACCGCGGTGGCAGCGGGCGCCGTGATCGCCGCCACAGCGGCTCAGTCCGCGGAATCGCCGCCGGAGCCCAGCCGTGCTCCAGGCGTCGGCGGCACGGATCCGGTCCCGGGCGACGTGGTCCGCGAGGCCCAGAATCCGGACCTCCTGAACCCGCCGGCGACTGACTCCGGAACATTGCCCAATCTGAGGTTTTCGTTCTCGGATGCCCATGTCAGGCAGTCGAGCGGCGGCTGGACGCGCCAGGTCACCGCACGCGAGCTTGGCGTGTCGAAATCGATAGCCGGCGTGAACATGCGGCTCAATGCCGGCGGCATCCGCGAGCTTCACTGGCACAAGCAGGCTGAATGGTCCTACATGCTTTACGGGGCGGCCCGCATCACGGCGATCGACCCCGAGGGGCGCAACTTCGTCGACGACGTCGGCGTTGGCGAACTCTGGTATTTTCCCGGGGGCGTTCCCCATTCGATCCAGGGTCTAGGCCCCGACGGCTGCGAATTCCTCCTCGTCTTTGACGACGGCGACTTCGACGAGGACAGCACGTTTTTGCTCAGCGACTGGTTCAAGCACGCGCCTTCCGAGGTCCTGGGCAAGAACTTCGGCGTAACGGCGGCGCTGTTCGGACACACGCCGGATCCGCGTGAGCTCTATATCTTCAAGGCGCCGATCCCCGGCCCGCTCGGTCCTGACAAGCTCATGGGCGCCGAGCCGACGCCGCAAAGCTTAAGCCATCATATGCTCGCCCAGGAGCCGATCCGGACCAAGAGCGGAACGGTACGTATCACCGATTCCAGTATATTTCCGGCCTCGAAGAACATCGCGGCGGCCCTCGTCGAGGTCGAGCCCGGAGGAATGCGGGAGCTGCATTGGCATCCCAACACCGACGAATGGCAATATTACATCAGTGGCCAGGCGCGTATGGGCGTGTTCGCTGCAAACGGCCAGGCGCGAACGTTCGATTTCCTGGGCGGCGATGTCGGCTACGTCCCCTTCGCCATGGGTCACTACATCGAGAACACCGGCTCAGCGACGTTGCGCTTCCTGGAGGTGTTCAAGAGCAGCTATTATGCCGACCTGTCATTGAATCAGTGGCTGGCGTTGACGCCGCGCGATCTTCTGAAAGTGCACCTGAACCTGGACCAGCAGTTCACGGACGCCCTGCGAAAGACCAAGGCGCCGATCGTTCCGGCCTGAAGCGGCGGCCGCTCGCACGCGCAACATCATCGACGAAATCAGAACGGCCCGCGTTCCATCGCGTCGGTCGACTTCGTCGCTATTATGCGCTCGCGATTTCTGTCGAAGACGCGCGCCTGATAGCCGTCCTCGACAAGGTTCACCGCAAGGGCGTGCCCCTTATTTCCGAGACCCTGCCGCTCGCCCGCCGCGCGGGACGGCTCAATCCTGGCGGTCTGCACATGGGATCTCTCCTTCGCTTTGGACGAACACGACGACAGGCGAGCTATTCCGCCGCGATCTGTTCACCTTTGACGCCCCTGGCGATGCGGTCGCCGACTGTCTTGTCAATGTTCCGCCAATACTCGATCGCGCGCCCCAGCACTGGCTCATTCACTCCGTCTTTGAGGTGGCCGACGACGTTGGAGACCAGCCGGTCGCGTGCGGCGTTATCCATGACCTTGCGCACGAGCGTGCCGGCCTGACCGAAGTCGTCGTCGTCCTTCCGTTTCGTGTAAGCGGCATGGATGAACGCTCCGCTCGCCTCCCACACCTCAACTTGAGGATATTTCTCGGGATCGGCCTTTGGTCCGCCTTTGGAGTTCGGCGCGTAAACCGGGTCGGATGCGTTCTCGACTCGCATCAATCCGTCCTTGCTGTAGCTGTGCACCGGGACCTTGGGCCGATTGACGGGGATCTGTTTGTAGTTCACGCCGATACGGGCGCGGTGCGCGTCGGCATAGGAGAAAATCCGGCCCAGCAACATTTTATCGGGACTGGGACCGATCCCCGGCACGAGGTTGCTGACATCGAAGGCCGCCTGCTCGATCTCGGTGTGGTAATCGGTCGGATTGCGATCAAGCATCATCCGGCCAACTTCGATCAGCGGATAGTCTGCGTGTGGCCAGACCTTGGTCAAGTCAAACGGGTTGAAACGATATGTCTTGGCCTCGTCGAAAGGCATGATCTGCATCTTCAGGGTCCAGCTCGGATGGTCTCCGCGCTCGATCGCTTCGTAGAGGTCGCGGGTGTGGTAGTCGCCGTCGACGCCGGCCAGCCGGTCTGCTTCTCCTTGAGTCAGGAAGTCGATCCCCTGGTCGGTCCTGAAATGATATTTCACCCAGAACTTCTGACCCTTGCCGTTGACCCACATGTAGGTGTGGCTGGAAAAGCCGTCCATTTGCCGCCAGGACTTTGGAATGCCGCGGTCGCCCATCAAC
>JBAUXQ010000559.1:0-6513 GCA_049584355.1 Roseiarcus sp.
GGCGACATTTTCATTGGCGTCACAGCCCTTCCGCTCGCCTGGGCGATGCTGCGGTTCGGGGCGCCCGCCCGCGCGTTGGCGTTCATCTGGAATATGATCGGGATCGCGGACCTTGTGAACGCCGTCGCGCTCGGCGCCTTGTCCGCCCCGGGCCCGCTTCAGGTCTTCGCCGGTCCGCCGTCCAGCGCCCTCATGACCACCCTGCCGTGGCTCCTCATTCCAGGCTTTCTCGTTCCGTGCCTGATGTTCGTTCACGTCGTCATCTTCTATCGGCTAGCGAAAACCGAGGCCGCGGCGCCGGCGGGTCCATGGCTCAATGACGGCGCGGCGAGGGGCAACGCAGCGAGGCAATCGACGGGAACGGCGGGCGCTTGACGGACCCTGGATCGCCGCGTCGCTTCGCTCCTCGCGATGACGATTCCGCCTCAACGCGACATGTTCTAACGTCTGGACGAGCCTTGCTCTAAGGGACCGAGCCCAGCAGCAGCGCTCGCCGAGCCTCCATGGATTGGGAGCGCTTCGGCGCGCGCTTCTGTGCTAGTCTCGCTGGCGGCCGAGGGGCGCTGCCCATGAGCGAGACCCGGAAAATTGCGGCGATCCTGGTCGTCGATGTGGTCGGCTACAGCCGGCTCGCGGGAGCGGACGAGGACCGCACGCTCTCGCGCCTTCGGGGTCTCAGGAGCGACCTGATCGACCCCGCCATCGCCGCGCATCGCGGGCGGACCGTCAAGCGCACTGGCGAGGGCAGAATCATGCCGCTGTTCAGTCGGTTCGCTCAAATCGACGATGCGGCCCGAGCTCCTTATTCGCAGATGCGGTAATTTGGCGTGGCCCCATGGATGCCGGTGTCGAAGTGGAAGTGCTCGGCGTGAGCGGAGTCGGTTCCTGGACCGAGGACGGTGGTGAAGTAGGCGCAGGCCGTCGTCCGCAACACCCGAACGAGATCGCGCTCGACGGGAGTATCGGATTCTTCCGGCTTCACGCGGATGCGACGATTATCGGCCAACACGAAGGCGAAGATGTCGATGGCGTCGCCTTTGGCGTGTTCGCTCGGGACCTGACCCGGCTTGTCGTACCGGGCGGTGCAAGCGAAGGCGTAGCCGGGCTCGATCCGTGCCAGCCTCTGGCCGGTATAGGCCAGGGTCAGCGGCGCCGCGACGTCGCGCACCCAATCGCTGAGCTGCCTGCCGAAACTGCACAGCATGGCGGGCTTGCCAGAGATGCCGACGTCGCCAAAGGCGGTTGGAATGGCAGTGAGCTCGATTGCGCCGGAAAGTTCGCAGCCCTGCTGCCTCACCTTGCCGACCTGCTCGAAGACGACCTTTCTCGCGGTCAGCTCGGCGACGCATGCGGCATAGTCGGGCTCGGTCATGCCATTGACGGAAACGAGCGTCTTCGCGTCCTGGACACCAGGCGCTGTGGCCGCCGGAGCGGCGCTGCTCGCCGCGGAGGCGCTGGAGATCGACGCCAGCAACGAGAGCGGGCTGATCAATTTGCGCAGGAGGCCAAACATGGATCCCTTCGCATGGCGACATGGCCGGCCAGGCAGCCGGCTGATAGCACGGGCGTCTTTAGGGCGTTTGCGCCTTGGCCTCGGGCCGCTGCCCCTCGCTAAGCGGGACCAGGAGGCGGGCGACCGGCGAATTCTGATCGTCGAACCTCACCACCGTGCCGGGGCGCGCCATCGCCGCCAAATCGGCCGCATCCCAGTTCGTCAGCCGGATGCAGCCGTGCGATTCCGTGTGCCCGATCGCCTCAGGCGCGGGCGTGCCGTGAATCCCGTATGACGGCGCGGTGAGGTCGATCCAAACCAGACCCACCGGGTTGTTCGGACCGGGCTGAACGGTGAGCTTTCGTTTGGTCTTGACCTCTTTCCACGCGAACTTTGGATCGTAATGATACTCGGGATTCCAGTCGACGCTCTTTACCTTGAAGACGCCGCTCGGCGCCGGCTTTTCCTCGCTGCCGATCGTCGCCGGATAGAAAGCGAGGAACTTGCCGTGCTGGTCATAGGCGCGCACGGTGCGCCCGGGCTTGTCGACCACGATCGTCGCCGCGATCGGGCCGCCGAGGTCCTTGGGCGGGGTCGCTTGGAACGCATAGCGGCCGGGGCGCAATTGCAGCGGCGGCACGTCGGCGACCATGATCTCGGTCCGAGGCCGCTTGAAATCCGCGCGCGGGTTGAGCGCCTGCAACAGGCTTTGGGCCATATGGAATTTCTCTGCGAGCTCCGCGAGCGGGCTCGTGTACGAAAGGCCCGGAAGCTTGGCCATCCCTTCCAGAGTGGCGGGGATCGCCTTCGTGAATGGTCCAGCGACGTCGGAGTCGGAAATCGTGTAGGTCTTTACGACCGGGGCGCTCCCGGCCGGCGCGAGTGCGTTCCAGGTGTCCGCGTCGAGTTCTCCGGTCGCCGCCAGCCCATTGACCGCCTGAAAAGCGCGGACGGCGTTGCGGAAGTCGTCGCCATCCGCTCCGTCGATCTCGCCAGGGGAGAAATGCGCCCGATCGAGCAGCGCTTCGGCCTTGGCGATAAGCGCCGGATCCTTGTCGTTCGCGCCTTGTGGGGCGGCTTCATTGATCGAAGCGGCAGTCATTGGCGCCGCCGCCATAGCCGGAGCGGCGGCGGCGAGACCGAGGACGAGACCGGTGGCGCAGATGCGAAGCACGGACTAACAACCGGCTTCATCCCCGACTGGTTCCATTTCAGGCTGACGTGACCCAACGCCGACGTTCGGCTGAACCGCTTTCCGACGAACCAATAAAAGCGACGCCGCGGCGGGGGCCGGGCGTCGCTCATCGAGTTTCTTCCGCCGCGAAAAACGGCGGCGCGCTTTCCCTCCCAAGTCGGCGCGCCGCCGTCCGTCCCGTTCAGCGTGGGATTGCGATCACGCCTTGGGGAACGGGACGGCCACGAACCGGTCGCCGTTGGCGGTCTGGATCCGCATCAGCACGGACTTCTTGCCCTGGCTCCTGGCGCTTGCGACCTCGGACCTCACGTCCTGAGGCGTCGACACCGGCTTGCCGCCGACATCGAGGATGACCTGGCCGGTGGCCAGGCCTTGCTCCGCGGCCGCGCCATTCGGATCGACGCCGACGATGGCGACGCCCTTGTCTCCGGAGCCGGCGACCTCGCCCGCAGGCGCGAGCTGGATGCCGAGCGCCGGGGCGGCCTTGTCATTCGTCCCGGATTCGTCGGCCGACGCCGTCTTCTCGGCCTTCTGCGGGGCGAGCGTCGCATCCGCGGTCTTCTCGGCGCCGTCGCGGATAAAGGTCAGCTGGACCTTTTCGCCGGGCTTGAGCATGCCGACCTGAAGGGTCAGATCCGAGGCCTCGGCGATATTCTTGCCGTTGAGCTTGGTAATGACGTCGCCGGTCTTCAAGCCGGCCTCGGCGGCCGGCGTTCCCGGCATGACCTTGTCAACGATCGCGCCGGCGGCGGATTTGAGGCCGAGGTTCTCGGCGATATCCTGGCTTACCGGCTGGATTTCGACCCCGAGATAGCCGCGGGCGATGCTGCCGCCGTGCTCGAGCGCCGCCTCGACGGTGCTCACGGTCGAGGCCGGAATGGCGAAGCCGATGCCGACGCTGCCGCCCGAGGGCGAATAGATGGCGGTGTTCATGCCGACCACCTGGCCCTGCATGTTAAAGGTCGGGCCGCCGGAATTGCCCCGGTTGATCGGCGCGTCGATCTGCAGGAACCGGTCATAGGGGCCGTCGCCGATGTCGCGGCCCTCAGCCGAGACGATGCCGGCGGTCACGGTGCCGCCAAGGCCGTAAGGGTTGCCGATCGCCACCACCCAGTCGCCGATCCGCGGCATCTCCTTGGCGAAAGTCACGAACGGGTAGTCGCCGGGCGCATTGACCTTGATCACGGCCACGTCGGTCTTCGGGTCGGCGCCGACGACCTTGGCGTCGAGGGTCTTGCCGTTATCCATGGTCACGGAGACGGTCTTGGCGTTCTGGACCACGTGGTTGTTGGTGACGATGTAGCCGTCGGCGGAAACAAAGAAGCCCGAGCCCTCGCCGATCATCGGCTGCGACTTCTGCTGCATGCCGCCGTTCATTCCGCCGGCCCCGCCGAAGCGCTTGAGAAACTGCTGGATTTCCGGCGGCAGGTTGTCCATCTGGACGCCGTTGTCCTCGGATGAGGCGTTGGCGATATTGACCCTGACCGAGACCACCGCCGGCTTGACGCGCTCAATCAGCGTCGCGAACGACGGCGTGCCTTGGGCATTGAGGTCGGACGTCATGACGGCCGCCGCATGGGCGGAGTGAGAGCTTGTCAGCGCGCCCTCGGCGAACGCGCCCCCGGCGGCGAGCGCGGCGACCGCAACCGAAGCGAGGATCGTGCGCCGCGCGCGCGGGTTGGCGAAAGTGGGATAAGACATGGAAGCCTCCAGATTCGTGAATGACCGCGTTACAGCGGCTGAATGGCGGGATCATCCTCCCCCACGCCTATCCGGAAGTTGGCCGACGCATTAAGCTTTCTCAAGGAAGCGGGACCGTCCTGTCGACCCAACCTCCTCGATCTGGTGGAGCTTAACTGTCCGCTGGCGTAAGCATGACAAGTTTGTAATCGGGCCGCTCCGACGGGGCGAAAGTGTGCTGAGTGAAGCTCAGGAGCCCGCCGCGGGACTGGTTGAATGTACGAAGTCCGCCTTCGCGGATCTGAACGGCTTGCTCATCCCAGGCTTCCGCGAAGAATGGGCTCTCACTGCGCAGCGTTTCGACGAAGGTCTTGACTTGCGCGTCGCGAAACGTGTGGGCGAAATCGGCGCGAAATTCGGCGAGCAGGCGTCGCGCCCTGTCTTTCCACGCAGGAATCAGCGCGCGGGCGGAATGTTCGAGAAACACGTACCGCAACAGGTTGCGTTGACAGTCCCCGTCCAGCCAGCCGTGAAAGAGTCGCGCGGCCGCGTCGTTCCAGCAGCAGGCGTTCCAGAGCCGGTCAAGTCCATAGGCCGGGGGCTTGATCGCCTTGACCGCGGCGATCAATGCGGGGGGCGCATACGCTGAAGATCCGGCCGGTCCTTCCGGATCGAGACGCCCCGCAAGCTCAAACAGGTAAGCGCGCTCGGCGCGCGATAGCGACAGCGCCTGGGCGATGCGCCCCAGCGCCTCCGGGGAGGCTTGCACCGGGCGGCCTTGCTCTATCCACGTACACCAGGTCACGCTGATGCCGGCGCGGGCGGCCAGTTCCTCGCGCCGGAGGCCCGACGTTCGCCGGCGGCCAGCCGCAGCCGGCTGCATCCGCTCGCGATGAGCGCGCACGAACTCGCCGAGGAGCCGCCTTTGATCCGAGTCCAGCATGGCGGGCAATATACTAGGATAAAATTCAGGCTTGTACCAGTTTCGGCCGGAGCGCAATTGAGGACTGCAAAGGAGCGGATTCATGGTTGAGGCGCATGAGAAAGTCGTCGAGGCGCAATTCGGCCCGCAAGCGAGGGCCTATGTCGAAAGCGCGGTTCACGCGAGCGGAGCGGACCTTGACGCCGTCGAGGCGCTGGTACGCGAGCTCGGCCCGGAGCGGGCGCTCGATCTCGGAGCCGGCGGAGGCCATGTCGCTTACGTCATGGCGCGCCACGCGCGCCGGGTCGTGGCTGCGGATTTGTCGCGCGAGATGCTGGCGGCTGTCGCGGCGACGGCGCGCGCCAAGGGATTGAGCAACATCGAGACGGTCGAGGCTCCCGCCGAGCGGCTGCCGTTCGAAGATTCGACCTTTGACTTCGTGGCGAGCCGATTCTCCGCCCATCACTGGCGCGATTTCGGCGCCGGCCTCAGGGAAGCTCGCAGGGTGTTGAAACGCAACGGCCGGGCCGTCTTTATCGACGCCTATTCTCCCGTGCCGCCGCTGTTCGACACCCATCTCCAGGCGATCGAACTCCTCCGCGACCACTCCCATGTTCGCAATTACACCTGCGCGCAATGGATCGAGGCGCTCGGCCGGTCGGGCTTCGCCCTCGAGGCTTGCCGGACCTGGAAGCTGCGGATGGATTTCCCTGTCTGGACGGCGCGCATGCGGACGCCTGAGGAGAATGTGCGAGCGATCCGCGCGCTCCAAATCGCCGCTTCCTCGGAGACCAAGGCGCATTTCGCGATCGAACCCGACGGATCGTTTCTCCTCGACGTCATGATGATCGAGGCGTCGGCAGCGTGAGCGATCCGCTACCGCCGAAACTCCGCCTTCACGGCGCCGTAGAGCGCCTTGAACCGTTCGCGGTTCGAGGCGAACATCGCGGCGAGCTTCGGGTCGGGCGCGGTCACATCGGCGATTTCGGGCGGCCGGCAGACGATCTCGGGCGGTTCTCCGGTCGCCGCCATCCGCGCGAGCCGCGCGGCGCCGTAAGCGGGGCCGGTTTCGCCGCCCAGCATGCGAACGACGGTAAAGCCGGTCGCCGCGGCGATCATGCGCGTCCATAAATCACTCTTTGCGCCGCCGCCGATCAGGCCGACGCGCTCGATTTCGACGCCGGCGAGGCCAAGACAATCGCGCGCGTCCGCAAGCGTCAGCGC
>JBAUXQ010000560.1:0-10238 GCA_049584355.1 Roseiarcus sp.
GCGTCGACCGGCCGCGCCTCCGGCTGCGGGGCGGTGTGCGGCTCGTGATAGTCGTAGGGCTCTTCCGTGACGACCGGCGTGCGAAGGAAATTATGCTTCGGCGGCGGCGAACTCGTCCGCCACTCGAGCCCCTTCGCATGCCAGGGGTCGGCCGGTGAGATTTTGCCGTAGAAGATGGACCAGACCAGGTAGAAAAGCGGCAGCGCGTAGGCCGCCGCGAGCACCACCGCCCCGGTGGAAGACATCACATTCCACGGCTGAAATTCGGGCGGATAGGAATGATAGCGGCGCGGCATGCCGAGATAGCCAAGAATGAACTGCGGAAAAAAGGTGAAGTTGAAGCCGAAGAACATGAGGACGGCCGCGAAACGCGCCCACGCCTCCGAATAGAGCCGGCCGGTGATCTTCGGCCACCAGAAATGCAGGCCCGCGAAATAAGCCGAGACCGCGCCGCCCACCATCACGTAATGGAAATGGGCGACCACGAAATAAGTGCCGGTGACCTGAATGTCGATCGGAACCGAGGCGAGGAAAAGCCCGGTGAGGCCGCCGATTGTGAACAGGCCGACGAAGCCCAGGGCATAGAGCATCGGTGCTTCGAATGTGATCTGCCCGCGATAGAGCGTCGCCGTCCAGTTGAAGACTTTTATCGCCGAGGGCACGGCGACGATGAAGGACAGAAACGAAAAGACGAGATTGGCGAATACCGACTGGCCCGAGACGAACATGTGATGTCCCCAGACCGCGAAGCCGATGATCGCGATCGCCAGGACGGCATAGACCATCATCGAATAGCCGAAGACGCGCCGCCGCGCGAAGCAGGTGATGATTTCGGTCACCACGCCCATGGCGGGGAGGATCATGATGTAGACGGCGGGGTGCGAGTAAAACCAGAAGAGATGCTGAAAAAGCAGCGGGTCGCCGCCGCGGAAGCCGTCGAACACCGGCAGGCCGAACAGGCGGTCCGCCGCGACCAGAATGAGCGTGATCGCCAGCACCGGCGTCGCCAGGATCATCACAAGGCTCGTCGCATAGATGGTCCATACGAACAGCGGCAAGCGGAACCAGGTCATGCCGGGCGCCCGCAACGTGTGGGTGGTCGCGACGAAATTCACGCCGGTCGCGATTGTGCCGAATCCCGCGATGATGACGCCTATGACCGCGACGGCGACATTGCTGTTCGAGAAGGCGGTTGAATAGGGCGGGTAGAAGGTCCAGCCCGTATCCACGCCCCCCAGCAAGAGCGCGGCGAGTACGCATATCCCTCCGATCAGCGTCAGATACCAGCTCGTGAGATTGAGCTTCGGAAAGGCGACGTCCGGCGCGCCAATCATCAGAGGCAGCAGGAAATTGCCGAAGGTCGTGGGAATGAGCGGCACGAGAAAGAACCAGACCATGATGATCCCATGGAGAGTGAACACGTGGTTGTATTCGTCGTCCGTCAGAAAATGCCCATGCGGGGAGATGAGCTCGAGCCTGATAAGCGTCGCCGCCGCGCCGCCGATGAAAAAGAACGCCGTGATCATCATGGCGTAGAGGAGCGCAATCCGCTTGTGGTCGGTGGCGAGCAGCCATTCGCTCAAACCCCCGCCCTCCGAATCGAGATAGCTGCCGGCTATGACGCTCCTGCCTCGCGGCTCGGGACGATCGATTGAGGCGGCGGCGTCGGTCATCGGAGCGCTCCGGGGCTGGGCTCAAGCGAACGGATGTAGGCGGTCAGCGCGAGGATCTCGCCATCATTCACCTCGCCCTTGAAGGACGGCATGATCGGATCGTAGCCGGCGGGCGGATTGCTCTGCGGATCGAGTATCCGGTCGCGGATATAGGCGTCGTCGACGAGCGCGAAGCCGCCGTTGGACAGGGGCACGTTCCGTCCATAGAGGCCTGCGAGATCGGGGGCGTGGATAGGCCCGCCAGCGGTGTGACAGCCCGCGCAGCCGAGGCTCACGAACAGCGCGCGGCCCTGCCCGGCGAGATCGCCTTCGGGCCGCTGCGCCGCGAGCCAGGCGGCGAAGTCGGCCTTGCTCATGATGACCACGGAGCCCACCATGCCGGAATGCGCCGTGCCGCAGAACTGGGTGCAATAAAGGCGGAAGGTCCCAGTCTTCGTGGCGCGAAACCATGACTCGACATAACGGCCAGGCAGGATGTCCTGCTTGATGCGGAAGTCCGGAACGGCGAAGGAATGGATGACGTCCTGCGACGTCATGTCGAGCCGGATCGGCTCGTCGACCGGCGCGTGCAGCACGTTGATCTCGCGCACGCCATTGGAATGCTGGATCTTCCACATCCATTGCTTCGCGACGACGTGAATCTCCATCGCTTTGCTTGGAGGAAGCAGCTGATAGATCTGATTGGCCCCCGCCCACCAGAAAAGCATCAGGAAGGCGAAAAGGGTTGCCGTCGTCCAGCCGATCTCGAATTCATGCTGGATCAGCGGGGGCAGTGCGCCGCGCGGCGCAGTCGAGCCGCGCCGGTATCGGGCAGCAAAAATGACGATGAGGGCAAACACAAGAAGCGCGATCGCACCCGACACGGCGACGAGCGTGAAGTAGAGAGCGTCGGTCCGCGGCGCGAATGTCGAGGCCGACTGGGGCAGGAGCGGAATCCCGTTCACGCCGGCCCCCTTGCGCTCGCGCGCGTCAGGAACAGGAGCCCCGCGGCGACGATGAGGAGGGTAACAGCGCCGGCCGCGGCGAGCGCGACTCGAACCGGGCCGACATAGCGTCCGACCGAGGCGCCGAGTCCGTAGCAGAGCAACCGAACCCGGCTAACGAAAGCGCCGACGCCGCCGCTTCGCGCCTCGATCAGCGCCCGCCTCGCATCGTCGCCAGTGATCGCAAGCCCGGTCAGGACGCGCGAAAGGCGCCCGTCGGGCGTCACGATGAACAGAGCCGCGGGATGGGCGAAACGATCGTGTTCCAAATCGTAGGCGAAGCGGTAGCCGACCGAGTGGGTCAGTCTCTCCACGGACGATTGACTCCCCATCAGCGGAACCGTCGCCCGGCCGACCGATGTGTCGAAACCGATCTGGCCGCCGATCATTGCGCGTGCGTCGGCGGCGGTCGCCCTTGGATTGAAGCCGACGACGATCAGCCGATACTCGCGGCCCGGGGCAAGGCCGCTCGCCGCCAGGGTCGCGCCCGTAACCGCGAGGATCGGCGAACACAGTTGCGTGCAGCGATAGTCCGCGAAGACAAGGACGGCCGGACCGCCCGCCATCGCGTTGCGGAGCGTCGTCGGACGCCCGTCGAGACTGGCGAGCGGCGCGTCCAGGGGAAGCGTTGCGCCAGGTGGCGGCTCCACCCCGACCGCCGCCAGTTGTTCCGCGGTCAGCGAGGCCGCGGCGGGACGAGCGAACAGGCTTGCAATCAATAGCTCGAGGGCAATGAGGCAGCGACGCGGGCCGGAGGTCATGGCGTCGACCTCCCGCCGGCATTGTCCCGAACGACGCCCGGGACGGGATCGTAAGCTTTGGCGCCACGGGCCGCCACAAGGCGCATGGCGTCCTCGATAGGGATTTGGAACCTGCGATGATCGCTGTCGAGCCAGCGGAAGCGCTCGAGATCGGCCTTCTGCCGCGCGATCTCCGGCTCGGCGAGGCCGTCGGCAAGAGTCTGGAGGCGCGGCGCGGGAAAGCTCTCGACCTTCACGAACGTAGCGTCATGCGCACGAGACCGGTAGAAAAACACCAGCCCTGACGCGGCGCAGAGGACGAAGAGGAGAAATCCAGCCAGGATCGCCGCTACGGTCCCGGCCCGGATGTCGGGCGGCTCGCGGCCTTCGTCCGGGACATGGCTTTCCGAGGCCGGCGTCGGACCAATCGTCCCTCGCGCGGGATTCGGCCGCCGGTCGATCGGCGTCGCCAAGAAGAACGCGCCGACCACGGCGAGGGCGCCGACGAGCAAGAACTGCGCAATCGTCGATACCACAGAGCCCGATCGGTCGGCGCGCGCCTCGCGGCGACTGTTGCGGCCGGCGGTCACGTCCGCGCCTCGCGTCGATCGAGATTCGCCACGTGCGGCCGCCGGGGAGCAAATCGCCGGTCGAGCAGCGGGGCGAGCCCCAGCGACAGTCCGGCCATCGCAGCGACGGCGGCGACCGCCGCAAGGGCGGCCGAGACGCTTGCCGCGTTCGCCAGCCAGAGATCGTGAACAAAAGCGCCCAGCATCGTGCTGAGCCCAACGACCAGCATCGCTCGCGCGTTCGCCCGGACGCGCTCCCACGCGCAAGAGACGATCGGAACGGCGGCCCCCAGCGCGAGCGAGCCCAGAAGGAACGCGAACGGCAATCCGTGCGCTCGCGCGAGATACCACGCCGCGTCGTCCGGCTGATCGCCGTACCATTTGACGATGAAAGTCATGAGGCCAAGGTAGAAAGCGCCGAGCGCCGTCGCGAACAGCAAGGCGCCGATGTCGCCGTTCGCCACGGAGATGGCGCGCGATGGCGCAATCAGCGCGACGGCGGCGAGCGCAAGCAGGATCTGCTGCACCGCGATTTCGGCGCCGAAGGCGGAGTCGGCGAAGCGCGGATCGAGGGAAAGCAGCCATGCGACCGCGACGGCGCTGATCGCGACCCCGTGGAAGACCAGCGCCAGGGAGACGCCGAGCAATCCAAGCCGGCCCGCCGCCAGCAGCGCGGCGATGACGGCCCAGCCGACAAGCGCGATCAGCCCATAGACTGCGAAGAGCGTCGCGTTGAGAAAGAGGCGCGAGACGTCCGGCGCGATCGGCGCGGCGTCGCGCGCCCATGGATAGACAAAGCCGACAAAGGGCGCAAACACGGCGAAGAACAGCGGCAGGATGAGCGCGCACAGGCATCCGAGGCGCAACGTCGGCGCGGCGGCGACGCCCCACCGCCCGCCCGTCGTTTCGTGGATCAGGGCGAGCGCCGTTGCCCCGATCGGCGCAGAACTCCAGAACACGAAGCCCGTGAGCCATCCCTTCGCCACCGCGGAGGGGGCAAGGACCGCGCCGCCTGCGAGCAGGATCGCGGCCGCCAGCGCGACAAGGAAAAGGCTGCGCGTCGCGGGCAGGCCAGGCATGGAGTCCGCCGCGCTCATTGCGCCGCTCCCTCGTCGGGCGCGGCGGCCAGGTTCGCGGAGCGGCTCTGCTGGAGCGCCCGGATATAGGCGATGATCGCCCACCGGTCGCGCGGCGGAATACGGGAGCCGTAAGCGTACATGACGCCGAAGCCGTTGGTGATCGTGTTGAAGAAAAGCTGCGCTGGCGCCGCCATGAGCGTCACGTCGTAATAGGACGGCGGATGCGGGAACCCGCGCCGCACGACGGCGCCGTCGCCATCGCCTCCAAAGCCGTGACAGGGCGAGCAGAAGATTTCGAAGCGCTCTCGGCCGCGCCGTAGAAGCGCCAGGTCGACGGGCGGCGGCGCGGCTGACGCTTTCGCTTCGGCTTCCGCCTCCTGCGCCACGGCGCCGGCGGGCGGCGTCTGCGCCGCCGAACCATTTGCGAAGACCGTCGCGGGCCCGTTTGGCCCGTAATGCGGCTGGCGCGTCATCGACTGGTCCGTGCACGCGCCCAGACACGAAGCGAGCAGCATGGAGAGCGCCGCGCGCATCAAGGCTGCTCCTCGATCCGCAAGGCTCCCGCGCCGAAAAGCAGCAGCTTCAGCGGGGCGGTGGCGGATGGAGGCGGAGCTCGGACCAGCAGGAAATATCGATCGTCGGTCGCCCGCTCGACAGCCTCGCAGTCGAACAGCGGATGATTCAGGCGCGGCAAGCCGCAGAGCGCCAGAAGCGCTGCAAAGCCCGCAATCGCCGCCGCGAGCACACCCACTTCGAAGGGCACGAGGAGGAAGATCGGCCAACTGTTGAGCGGCCGGCCGCCCGAGTCGATCGGGTACGCGTAGACGGCGCTCCAGAACTCAAGACCATAGGCCGCGCCCGCGACGACAAGGGCGGCGATGAGCATCGGCCAACGAATGGGCGATGCGTCGAGGCCCAGAATTTCGTCGAGCCCCTCGACCGGGCACGGGGTCAGCGCATCGATCGCGTCGAAGCCTTGCTTGCGCGCGTCGCGCGCCGCCGCGCTGAGGTCGTCGCCGTTGCGAAACTCTGCGATGACAAGCGGCGGCTCTGTGGTCTTCATGCAACGGCCTCGCGGCGCCGCAGTTCGCGCACATCGTACATCGGCACGACCGGTGCGACCCTGCAGAACAGAAGAAAGAGCCAGCCGAAGAAAAAGATCGGCCCGAACAAAAACAGCCAATCCCAGAAGGTCGGAAAGAACACCCGGTCCATCGGCGGGAGAAAGCTGTGCGACAGCGTGTTCCAGACGATCAGAATGCGCTCGAGCCACATGCCGACAAGAACGGCGACCGACACCGCGATCAGGACGGGGAGGCTTGTGCGCATCGCGGGCGCCCACAGGATCTGCGGCGCGACGACATTGCAGAACAGCATCGCGTAATAAAGCTTCGCGTAGGCGCCGGTGAATTCAAACAGGACGAGACCGCGGTCCTGAGGATTGCCGGAGTACCAGGCGGCGAACCATTCGCTGGCATAGGACAGGCCCATGACAATCGACGCCATCAGCATGATCTTCGCCATCGCCTCGAAATGACGATTCGTTATCAGCGCCTGCAGGCCAAAGGCGCGCGAGATCACGAGGGCGAGCAGGACGACGACAGCGAAGCCGGAATACATTGCGCCGACCACAAAATACGGGGGAAAGATCGGCTCCCGCCAGCCAGGCATCAAGCTCGCGGCGAAGTCGAGTCCGACGATTGAATGGACGGAACAGACGAGCGGGGTCGCCAGGGCCGCGAGCGTGATCTGAAGCTTGTGATAATGGCGCCAATGCCGCGCTGAACCGCGCCAGCCGAGGGCAAAGACGCCATAGATCCTTTGCCAGGCGCCGGAGGAACGGTCGCGCAATGTCGCAAGGTCGGGGATCACCCCGACATACCAGAAGATTATCGAAAACAGGAGATAGCTGGTGATCGCCCAGAAGTCCCAGATGAGCGCGCTGCGCCATTGCGGCCAGACCTGCATCGTCGCCGGATAGGGCGCCAGCCAGTAGAAATAGAGCGGGCGCCCGAGATGGAAGATTGGAAAAAGTCCGGCGATCGCGACGGCGAAAAGCGTCATAGCCTCCGCGAACCGACTGATCGAGGCGCGCCATGATTGCCGGGTCAGCAGCAGCAGCGAGGAGATGAGCGTACCGGCGTTGCCGATCCCGATCCACCAGACGTAGTTCGCGATCGCGTAGCCCCAGACCACGCTGGTGTTGATGCCCCATATGCCCACGCCTCGCGTGAACAGCGTATAGACGCCGAAGAGCGTCGCCAAAGTTCCTGCCGAGCAGACGAGGAAGGCGATCCACCAGAGCCCGCCGGCGGAACGCATCAGCGGGGAGCAGACGAGGTCAGTTATCGCACGGTCGCCGATCGACCGCGGAAGGACCCGGTCGTCTTCGAGCGAAGGTGCCCGTTCGACTGCGGATACGACGGTCACGATTTCGATCCGGCTTCGTGGTCGGCGTTGACCACACGCGCGAGGTAGGTGGTCCGCGGTCTTGTGTGGAGCTCCTCCAGAAGCGCGTAATGCCTCGAATCACGCCGCAGGCGAGACACGGCGGACTGCGGATCGGCGAGATTTCCGAACTGGATCGCCCGCGTGGGACAGGCGCCCTGGCAGGCGGTGACAACCTCGCCTTCCGCGATGAACCGCGTCTCGCGCTCGGCGAGACGGCGCGCGGCGCTGATGCGCTGGACACAATAGGTGCATTTCTCCATGACGCCGCGCGCGCGCACGCTGACGTCGGGATTGTTCGCGGCCTTGACGAGCGGGTCGCCGAGATCGCCATATTCCTGGCCGTCGGCGTAGCCGAAGAAGTTGAAGCGGCGCACCTTGTAAGGGCAGTTCGACTCGCAAAAGCGCGTGCCGACGCAGCGATTGTAGACCTGGACATTGAGTCCCTCGTGGTCGTGCACGGAGGCTTCGACCGGGCAAACCGGCTCGCAAGGCGCCGTCTCGCAATGCATGCAGGGCACTGGCTGAAAGACCGGCCGCGGGTTTGACGCCACGTCGTGATCGTAGACGTCGACCCTCAGCCAGTGCATGTCGCGCCCCATGCGGATCTGGTCGGGACCGATGGAGGGGACATTGTTCTCCGACTGGCAGGCGACCACGCAGGCGTTGCAGCCGATGCATGCGTCGGTATCGATGCTCATCGCCCAGGCGTAGGGATCGCCCGGCGGCGTCGGCGGCGGCGTATTGAAGGACGGCTTCTGGGTTCGCGGCGGAAGCGAAGCGCCCGGCGCGAGCGCCGGCGCTAGCTTCCGAGCTTCGCCGGGAAGCGCATAAAGTCCCGCGACCGCCGGGGATAGCCGGCCGTCGGCGCTGACGCGGCTCAGGGTAGCGCCGCGCGTAATCCACGGCGAGGCGCTCGCGCGCAGGACGGCGGCGTTGACGCCGAGCCCATTTCCGATGCGTCCCGCGGCCGTGCGCCCATAACCGAGCGTAAGCTTGAGCACCCCCGGCGCGACCCCATTCGCGAGCCGCATCGGGCCATAGAGCCTGCGTCCTTCCGCAACGATCTCGACCTCGTCGCCCTCGCGGATGTCGAGGCGGCGTGCGTCCTCGATCGCCATCTCGATCGCGTTGCCCCAGACGGCTTTCGAGAACGGCTGGGGACACTCCTGCAGCCAAGCATTGTTGGAGAACCGTCCGTCGAACACGGACGGGTCGGGCGCGTAAACGACCGCGAACCCCGATGGCTGCGCAGGCGCCGTCCAGTTCGGCAGCTTGGCTTCCGGCCTGCTCACGGTCTCGGGAGCCCTGTCCTCGACGACGCCATCGAGCAGCGCCTGTCGCCAGCGCGCGTCGAATCCGTCGTCGCCCCACCGAGCGCGCCACGCCACGCGCAGCCGGTCGTGGTCGTCCTGCTCCGGCTCGCCGGCAATAAGAGCCAACAGCTTGTGCGCGCTGTAGGAGGGTCGCAGCGGCCGGATCAGAGGCTGCACGATGGTGACCGCGCCATCCGGCGAGGCGATGTCGCTCCACGATTCAAGGGGGTGGGGCGTTGGAGCGTGCCAGGTCGAAGTGGCGGCGGTCTCGTCGAAATAGAGGCCGAAATGGACCCGGAAAGGCGCGCGCTGCATCAGGTCCGCGAAACCGAGATCGCCGGGGGCCGTCGCGACGGGATTGCAGTCGAGGCTGACGAGTGTCCGCACCTCGCCGCCCCGAAGGGCCTCGGCGAGCGCGGCCAGGGTTGCCGCTTCGAGCTCGGGCGGAGGAGGCGCGAAAGCATCGACAGGCGCGCCGAGCCGATCGTTAATCCACACCGCAAGCGCCTGCGAAGCCAGCGACATCGCCGGGCCGACGAGGACCAGGCTACGCTCCGGGCGGGCTTTCAGATCCCTGGCCGCGGCGGCAAGGAATTGGTTCGCATCGGCGGAAAGCTCCGGCCGCGCGATTGGAGCGCCCAGTTCCGCGGCGAGCGCGGCGGTCATCGCTTCCACGACGTCCGGATGCGCTGTAATGCGACGATCGGCCGCTGCGCCCGTCAGGGTCAGAGCGCTTTCGGCCGAATAGAGCCGGGCGGAGGCGCGATCGCGCTGGCGGCGATCAGCAAGCGCCCGGGCGTTCGCGACCTGGTCGGGGCCGGGTCCCAGCGGATCGGCGCCGAAGGCGACAAGCGTATCGGCGTCGCGCAGCCGCGGTCTCAGCCGCAGTGCTTCTCCATAGACCGCGCGCGCCGCTTCGCCTTCCTCTCCCTCCGTCGGCTCGTACACGTGCCAGCGCAGATCCGGGAGCGCGGCCTTCAGTTTTGCGATCTGGTCGAGTAACGTTGGCGATGAGATACGGCCGGTGAGAAGGCGAAGACCGCCGCTCGTGTCCTTCGCGTGCTGCGCGAGGCGCTTGCGAAACGCGCCCTCGAAGGCCGCCCAGTCGCTGATCTCGCCGTCGGCGCGGATAGCCTGCGACCGGTCGGGGTCGTAGAGCGACAGCACTTCCGCCTGGCCGAAAACATCGGTGGCGCCGAGACTGGCTGGATGGCGCGGATTGCCCTCAACCTTCGTCGGCCGCCCCTCGAAGGCGGTCACGATGACGCCGCGGCCGTACCCCGCCAGCGGCAGCGCGGTCGCATAGTGCTGGGGAACGCCTGGAAGCAGGCCCTCGGGCATGTCGACGTAAGGCAGTTCCTTCCTGCCTGCCTGGGCGACGCTGTTCTCGTCCGGCCGCGAACATCCCGCCGCGAGCGATGCGGCGCCCC
>JBAUXQ010000561.1:0-3671 GCA_049584355.1 Roseiarcus sp.
CCGGTCGCCCCGCCGGTCACCAGCGCGGTGCGGCCTTGGACGGAAAAAAGCTCGGATGGGGTCAGCATGGCTCCCTGCGCCGGTCCAGATTTGCTAAGGACCATAGCAATTCCGTCGCCCGCGCCAAACCGCGGCCTTAAATGGCCGCGCGGCTGCGTCCGGGCTCTAAGGGGGACGCTCGATGGCTCAAGACGCGCCGCTGCACTTTGTCGTCATGGTCGGCAGCCTGCGAAAGGGCTCCTACAACGCCGCGATCGCCCGCGCCCTGCCCGCGCTTGCGCCCGATGGCGTGACGATCACGCCGCTGGGGTCGGTCGGCGATTTCCCCCACTACGACCACGATGTCCAGCTCCGGGGCTTTCCGGCCGTCGTCCTTGCAATGGCCGAGGCGATCGAGAAGGCCGACGGCCTCATCATCGTGACGCCCGAGAACAACCACTCCGTCCCAGGCGTCTTGAAGAACGCGATCGATTGGCTGTCACGCCTGCCAAAGCAGCCGTTCGCCGGCAAGCCGGTCGCGATCGAAAGCGGCTCGACCGGCCTCTACGGCGGAGTCCGGTCGCAGCACCACCTGCGCCAGGTGCTCGTCAGCGTCGACGCGCGCACCCTCAACCGGCCTGACGTGATCGTCCCGCAAATCCAGACCAAGGTCGACGCCGCGACCGGCGAGTTGACCGATCCGGCGACGCGCGGCTTCATTGCCGACCAGCTCAAGGCGTTCGCCGCTTTCGTGCGGCGTTGACGCGGGGTCGGAGGCTGGCCACATTGGCAAGCGCCCCCGGAGCCGCCGCCGATGAAAGTCTCGCTCATTCAGATGAATTCGATCGCCGACAAGGCCGCCAACATCGCGGCGGCCGAGGCGCTGATCGAGCGCGCCGTCGCCGAGGAGCGGCCGGACTGGGTGCTGCTGCCGGAACAGTTCGACTGGGCCGGCGGCTCGCGGGCGGAGAAGCTCGCCAACGCCGAGCGCCTGCCCGGCGGCCCGGCCTATGCGATGGCGCGGGGGCAAGCGGTCAAGCATCGCATCTTCGTCCACGCCGGCTCGATCATGGAGAAAATCGACGGCGAGGATCGCTACCACAATACGTCGGTCGTCTTTAATCGCGACGGCGAAGAGATCGCGCGCTACCGCAAGATCCACCTGTTCGACGTGATGACCCCCGACGGAACCGCCTACAAGGAAAGCGCGACTGTGAAGGCTGGCGACAAGGTCGTCACCTATGATTGCGAAGGGGTGACCGTCGGCTGCTCGATCTGCTACGACCTGCGCTTTCCCGACCTCTTCCAAGCGCTGGCGGAGAAGGGCGCCGAGATGATCGCGATGCCGGCCGCCTTCACCATGCAGACCGGCAAGGACCATTGGGAAGTGCTGCTTCGCGCCCGCGCGATCGAAACCGAGGCCTACGTCTGCGCCAGCGCCCAAACCGGGTCGTTCACGGTCGGCAACGAGCAGCGGCAGACTTACGGCCATTCGCTCGTCGCCGACCCCTGGGGCCACGTGATCGCCAAGGCCTCAGACGGCGTCGGGGTCGTTTCCGCGCGGATCGATCCGGCCCGGGTCAAGAAGGTCAGGGCGATGATTCCGGTCGCCGAACACAAGGTGGCTATTGCTCGCGACTGAGGGGTGCCCTTGGTCACCCAATGTTCAAGGGATTGATCAGCGAAACCCGGGTATCCTCGAAATCGCCGACGTTGCGCGTGACCAGGATCAAGTCATGAACGATCGCGGTCGCGGCGATCAGGCCGTCGACGTCGCCGCGCGGCCTAAGCGCTGCGATGCGACCCCATTCCACGGCGATCCGGTCGGTGACCGGTAAGATCCGATCCGCATGGTCATGGCGCAACTGCTCCAGCCACTCGGCAAGCCGGGCGGCAGTCTGCGGATCGGATTTCTGTCTGAGCGCGACGCCGCGCATGATCTCGCCCAAAGTGAGCGCGCTGAGATAGACCGTCTCCGGACGGACCGATCGCAGCCAGCCCGCGGCCTGCCGGCTGCCGCGGCGGGCCTCGGAGACGACATTCGTGTCGACGAGATACAATTAGAGGGCCACGTCGCGGCTCGGCGACTTGTCGCGGTCATTGATGGCGGCGGTGATCGCGTCGTCCCAGTCCGGACCTGAAAGAAGATCATCCACCAGCGAGGGACGGTCGCGGGTGAGCGCGTCGTAGTCCGCCGCGGACAAGACCACAGCGGCGCGCTCGCCCCGCAGGGTCACGGTTTGCGGCCCTTCGCGTCGGGCGCGCTGGACGACCTCGCTGAAACGATTCTTTGCGTCCTGCAGAGGCCAGTCCATTCGCACTCCTAGCTAGACAGGCTAGATAGAACGGAGAGCGCGTTGTCAAGGTGCCGCGCCCGCGCGCAGTGTCTCAGGTTGACGAACTGACTTTTCATGCTTGCCTGCTCTTCCTTCCTTCGACCCGGCGAGCGTCGCGCGCGTCGATAAGAGCGACAATGTCCTCAACGTTCCAAAGCTTATCGGCCACGCCAGCGGCTATCGCGGGAGAGACTTTCAGGGTCTTGTGAAGACGGACAAAATTGTAATACAAAAAATATAAGGCGAGCGAATGACAGTGATTTTCGACCTTCTTTGAGAAGGCGTTCGTGAGTCGAGTAAAGCGCCGCATCCCCATCCTCATATTCAGGTTTTGGCGCTCGACGTAACTTGTGCTGATATGGTCCTCATCGGGGCTCCCTTCGACGGCAAGCCTCATCGCGCCAACGCAAACAGGCGGGCTATATCGGCGCTCTGGCGATACCCCATGTTCGATCCGATACGTCTTCACAAGCTGTGCAAAATCGATATCGATCCCAAAAACCTCAGCGACCGCAGGCGGATAGGAGCTATGACCGTCCGTCGTTAGCTGAATGCGGTTCTTAATGCGAGCTTGCGCGTCCTTCAGCAGCCAAACCGCGTCCCGAGCAGTTCGGTCGCCGACATGCCATGAGATCATGAGCTTGCTGTCGGCGTCCAACGCGGTCCAGGTCCAAACATCGCCCGCGCCTTCCGGTGCGGCCTTGGCGCACGGGACGTTCGCCTTCTTGGCGTAGCAAAACGACCAAATCTCATCGCACTGGACGCGCTTTGACTGCAACCCGCGCACGTTCTGGTCATGGTATGCGGCGGCGACTGTCCCCGCGTCCACAAGCAGTTTCGGGACCTTATTTATCGACACGTCGCAAACCCGCGAAATCGAACGGAGCGACGACCCCTCCACAAGCATGTGAATGATCTTGGCGCGGGTCTGCGTGTCGAGCTTGTTCATGGCCCCACTGTCTGACGTTTTATGCTTAGCGTCAAGGAAGGTGGTCATATAAATTTTGCGGGAGATAATCTCTCTTTAATCACGGCAGAATGTTGCATCTCTCGGGCCATTGACTTATATGTCAATTCACGATGAAATCAATAGGTACATAGGCAAAAAGCTCTTCCACGTGCCTTCTCGGGTGCAGGGCGACCAATTCGTTCGCGATTTGATTGTTTCGAACGAGGTGTGGGAAGTAGCCAGGTGGCCCTTTGAAGAGCATTGGGTTGGAAATCGCCATGCTGAATTTCGCGGTTATCTTGATGCTTTCACAGGAGGTGAAGAACTTGGCGTCTCAGCCGTTTAACAAGCGCGCCGACACATTTCTCGCCCGGGTTCATCCGATCAACCTCGAGGTGTGGGACATA
>JBAUXQ010000562.1:0-1601 GCA_049584355.1 Roseiarcus sp.
GCCGTAGCCGGGAAGTTCCGTTCCGATCGCCACTTCGACGGGCCTGTCGTCAGGGCTGCCGTCGACCGCCGTCAGCATGGCGAGTCCCGGAGAGGCCGCCTGGATGCGGTAGTTGCGCTTCACGTCCGCCGCAGCGACCTTCATGCGCGTCCGCTCCTGAGCTTCGGAACCGTCCGCGGACCCTTTCTCCCGCGCCGGCCCCGCCAAACCCCCCGACCCCGCGTTCTCCGCGCTCGCGACGGCGCGATTGGCTTCGCCGAGCGCAACGCGGCGCGTGAGATCGGCGAACTTTTCGTCCGCGCCTGTCGACAGCGTCTGAACTTTGTCCTGCAAATCCTTCACCTGCCCCGTCAGACGCGTCACGAGCGCGCCGAGTTCAGCGATCTTTTCGAGCGTATGCGTTTCCGCTTTCTCGGCGTCGAGCCGCGCTCGCGCTTCGTTCGAACGATCCTTCACCGCCGTCTCCAGATCGGCCAGCCGCGCTTCGATCTTCGCGGCCCCGCCGAGGCCGGGTTCCGGCGCCGTCGACGGGGCGGGGTCGCGGGCGACAGCGCCTAGCGTCGGCGCTAAGGAGAGCGCCGTGACGGCATGGGCCACGGGCGTTTGCGCCGCGTCGGCCGACTTCGCCTGGTCGATCGGCGCCGGCGGCGTCGCTTCGGGGGCGGAGGGAGCAACAGCGCTTCTCTCGGAGGTGGGATGCGCTGATGGGGCTTCAGCCGTCTCATGTGTCTCCGCCACGATCGGTAGCCTAGCCGCCGGAACTGCAGCCGGCGCGTCCGCTTTCGGCGTCAACCCGTCCGCAGCCTTGTCGCCGGCCTTGAAAGACAGCATTTCGTTGAGTTCGTCGCGCCGCGTCTCATTCACAAGCGGCCGCTCAAGGGAGACGTTCAGCGCCTCCCTCGGCGGCGCCGTCGCCAGCGCGGCGGACGGGGCCATCACTTTCGTCTGTCCGTCCGCCAGCATGCCGGGCTCGACAGGCTGCGCCGCGCTATGCGGCCAATTCAGGACGACGATCGCGGGAATGGCGACGCCGGCGGCAAGCGCGACCGCGAGCGCGCCCTTGCGCTTGTGCATCGGACGCTGTGACTTGGCGGCGACCTCGACCGCGGCGCCGTCCCGCCCCTGACTGTCGTCCACGGCAGGGTGATTGTCCCCCACGGAGGACGGATTTCCAGCCTCGCCGTCAGGTTGCCGAGCCCCCTCAGCGCTGTCCGGCGCCCCCTCCTTCCGCTCGCCCTCCTTCCCCTCCCCCGCGGCCGGCGTAGGCGCTTTCGCCCGTCGCCGCCAAGCGAGCGCGATCAGCTTCGCGACGCCCTTTTTCGTTTCCGCAGTGGCGTCGTCCGCCCCGACCGCGCGGTCCTCGCGCTCGGCGATGAGCGGCGGCGGCGCCTCGCCAAGACCATCGTTCCGGTTCGAACCGCCTTCCTCCGGAAGCCCGATCGGGGCCTCGTCGCGACCCTCGGCGTTCTCGTGCGCGTCATGAATGTTGGCGTCTTCGGCCACGGTCTCGGACGAGACCAAACGGACACGCGCGTTCATCGGACCAATCTCCCAAGCGAGTTCATGAGTCCCGAGGATGGCGGCGCGCGGCGCGAAGACGA
>JBAUXQ010000563.1:0-4003 GCA_049584355.1 Roseiarcus sp.
GGAGATGAGTTACAAGGAGACGCGGCGGGCCGGTTCCCGCGGAAACCCAAAAGCAGCGCGCCCTAGGCCGTGTAGACGGGTCGCAACCAGCCTCTCCGATTCCGCCTCACGCCCGCCCCGCCCCGAACAGCCCGATGCGGATCGCCTTTTCCAGCTCCAGCACCAGGATGAGCCCAACCGCCGCGGCGGCGGCGACCAGCATATCGGGCCAGTCGATCGGCCTTGTGTCGTAGAGGAATTCGAGCGGAGGCAGGTAGGTGAAGGCGATTTGCAGCACGACGACAGCGCCGATGCCGATGGCGAGCGCGGGGGTCACGCGGATGGCGCGGAAGTCGAACGGGGCGCTATGCCGGAGGCGGACGCTGAACAGATAGGCGACCTCGAGCCCGACCATCGCGTTGACGGCGAAGGTCTGGGCGTGCTCGAGCTCCTCGCCGCGCCTCAGCGCCCAGAAGAAAACCGCGAACACGACGACGCAAAACAAAGCCGACACCAGCGCGGTCCGCCATACAAGGTGCCCCGAGAGGATCGGCGCGCGGGGGTCGCGCGGCGGGCGGCGCATGACGCCGGGCTCGGCCGGGTCGAAGGCGAACGCCAGCCCGAGCGTCACGCCGGTGACCATGTTGACCCACAGAATCTGCGCCGGCGTCATCGGCAGGGTGACGCCGGCGAGGATGGCGGCGACGATCGCCATCGCCTGGCCGCCGTTGGTCGGCAGCGTCCAGCCGAGCACCTTGACCAGGTTGTCGTAGACGATTCGGCCCTCGCGCACCGCGGCGGCGATGGTGGCGAAATTGTCGTCCGCCAGCACCATCTCGGCCGCTTCTTTGGCGGCTTCCGTGCCCTTGCGGCCCATCGCCACGCCGACGTCGGCGCGCTTCAAGGCCGGCGCGTCGTTGACGCCGTCGCCGGTCATCGACACCACCGCGCCGTCCGCCTGCAGCGCCTCGACCAGCCTCAGCTTGTGCTCGGGACTGGTGCGCGCGAACACCGCTGTCGTCGGCAGCGCGGCGCGCAATGCGACGTCGTCCATGGCGTCGATGGCGCGGCCGGTCAAGGCGTCGACCGAGCCGTCGCCCAGGCCGAGCTGACGCGCGATTGCGGCCGCGGTCGAGGCGTGATCGCCGGTGATCATCTTGACGTCGATGCCCGCCGCCCGGCAGTCAGCGATCGCCCGAACCGCTTCCGGCCGAGGCGGATCGATGAGCCCGACGAGGCCGAGCAGCGTCGAATCGCCGGTTTCGACGTCCGCGAATTCCAGGCTGTCGGCGCCGGGCGCCGCGCGCTTCGAAGCGAAGGCGATGACGCGCTGGCCTTTGGCCGCGAGGCTGTCGATCGCGCCGCGCCACATCGGCGCGTCCAGCGGTTCGTCGCCGGCCGCCGAGCGCTGCCGATCGCAGAGTTCGAGCACCCGTTCGGGCGCGCCCTTGACGGTGATAAGCCGGTCGGCGCCGGCGCGATTGAGGGTCGCCATGAAGCGGTAGCGAGCATCGAAGGGGATCTCCGCCAGGCGTGGGAAGTCGCGCCGCGCCGCCTCGGCGTCGACGCCGGCCTTGATCCCCAAGGCGATCAGCGCCCCCTCCATCGGATCGCCATCGACGATCCAGTCCGAGTCCGCCTGGCGCAACGACGCATCGTTGCAGAGCACGGCGGCGCGCGCGATCTCGCCGAGCGTGGGATGGGCCGAAGGCTCGGTCGCGACGCCGTCGAGAAGAAGCGCGCCGCGCGGCTCATAGCCGGCGCCGGTCGCGGCGAACACGCCCGAGGCGGTCAAGACCGCTTCGGCGGTCATCTGGTTCAAGGTCAGCGTGCCGGTCTTGTCGGAGCAGATCGTCGACACCGCGCCGAGCGTCTCGACGGCGGGAAGGCGTCGGATGATGGCGTTGCGCTCGGCCATCCGGCGCACGCCGATCGCAAGCGTGATCGTCATCACCGCCGGCAGGCCCTCGGGAATGGCGGCGACCGCGACGCCAACCGCGGCCATGAACGCATGTTCGATCTCGTAGCCGCGAACCAGCGCGGCGAAAGCGCAGACGCAGGCCGCAACAGCGAGAATGACGATCGTCAGCCGCCTGGCGAAGGCGTCCATCTGGCGCAGGAGCGGCGTGGTCAGGGATTCGACGCCACCGACCATGGCGCTGATGCGCCCAAGCTCGGTCGCAGCGCCGGTCGCGATGACCAGGCCCGCGCCCTGGCCGCCCGCGACCAGCGTCCCGGAATAAGCGATCGACGCGCGATCGCCCAGCGGAGCGTCAGCCGCGACGGGCTCGGTCGCCTTGTCCGCCGGCGCCGATTCTCCGGTCAGCACCGCTTCTTCGATCCTGAGGCTGCTCGCGCGGAGCAGCCTCAGGTCGGCGGGAATGCGATCGCCCGCCTCAGTCAAGACGACGTCGCCGACGACCAGGCTTTCGACCGGAACCGTGAGCCGCCGGCCGTCGCGCATGACCGACGTCTCGCGCGTGAGCATGCCGCGAATCGCGTCCAGCGCCTTTTCGGCGCGGCCCTCCTGGATGAAGCCGATTGTCGCGTTGATGACGACTACGCCGAGGATGACCACGGTATCGACGCCGTGGCCGAGCAGGAAGGCGATCAGCGCCGAAGCGAGCAGGACATAAATCAGGAGGTTGTTGACATGGGCGAAGAGCCGCGCCGCGAGCGAACGCCGCTTGCCGGCCGGCAGGCGGTTGGGCCCGCTCGCCTCGAGGCGCTGCGCGGCCTCGGCGGACGTCAATCCTTGGGCCGAGGCGCGGCAGCGCTCGAGCGCGGCCGCGGCGGTTTCCGCGTGCCAGGGGCGTTCGGCGGCCGCGGGCTTATCCTGCATCGGCCGCCTCTCCGAACCGACCCCTGATCACCCCGCCACCGCGGCGATGTCCTTGGCCCCCAGTCCCTTGGCTTCGGCGCGGGCGAACGCTTTGACCGCGCTCGAGACGAGGTCGGCGGGCGCGCCGAGCGATTGGGCGAGCGCCGCCGCGTAGCGCGCGTCCTTCAGCATGAGAGAAAGCGCGAAGTCCGGCTCATCGTAATCGCCGTTAAGCATGCTCGGCAGTTTCATCTTCACGATCGGGCTCGACGCAGCGCCGTTGAGGATGAGACTGGAGATCTGCACCGGCCGGAAACCGGCCTTCCGCGCCACATCGAGCGCTTCGCCCAGAGCGGCGACCTGGGCGGCGATGAGCTGGTTATTGATGAGCTTCCAGGTCGCCCCTGCGCCCGCCGGTCCGAGCAAGTCGATCTTGCTTCCGATCGCGATAAGCGCAGGCCGCGCCTTGTCGAGCGTCGCAGCGTCGCCGCCAACAAAGAGCCTGAGCTCGCCGGACGCCGCCGCGTGACGGCTGCCGCCCACCGGCGCGTCGAGGAAGGCGCATCCCTTGGCGCGAGCGTACCCGGCGAGCTCGCGCACCCAATCGGGCGTCAGTGTGCTCGATTCGACGACGACCGCGCCCGCCTTCGCTCCGGCGAGCGCGCCATCGTCGCCGAGCCAGACAGCCCGCGAGGCCACGTCGTCCGCCACCATCGCGAAGACGCAGTCGGCGCCCTCGGCCGCCTCGCGCGGCGTCGTCGCGACTCTGGCGCCTTTGTCCGCAAGCGCCTGCGTCCTGGCCCGGGTTCGATTCCAAACCGTCAGATCAAAGCCTTTGGCTAGCCAGTTGGCGGCCATGCCGGCGCCCATCGTGCCAAGTCCAAGAAGCGCTACGCGTTGCATGACAATGCTCCGTGAGAGGTGAACTTGTCCCGGCTCCTACAGCACATGCGAGCCGTCGCCGGCGCGCTTGGCGGCCTTCTGGAATTTCTTGATCACCCGGTCGCGCTTGAGCTTGGAGATGTGGTCGATGAAGAGGACGCCATCGAGGTGGTCGATCTCATGCTGCAGCACCGTCGCCAGAAGGCCCTCGGCCAAGACTTCTCGGAGCTTGCCGTCGCGGTCGAGGGCGCGCGCGCGCACGGACGCGGGCCGCTCGACCTCGGCGTAATATTCCGGGATGCTGAGGCAGCCCTCCTCGTA
>JBAUXQ010000564.1:0-3716 GCA_049584355.1 Roseiarcus sp.
GCTCGGGCGCCTCGAACTGCCGGAGGACGTCGCCGATGTCGTCGTGTTCCTGTGCTCGGACCAGGCGCGCTTCATGACCGGGCAGGGCGTCAACGTCACCGGCGGCGTCTACATGACGTAAGGCGCCGCGTCGCCGTTATCGCGCGGACCGAAACCCTCGCATTGCGTCTCGAAACGCGCGATCGAGGAATCCGACGTAGTCAATACCCCAGCGCCGCGCCATCCTTGCGCGGATCCGAGCCGCCGATGAGGACGCCACGGTCCCTGTCGATGCCGATCGCCTGGCCGCCGCCGAGCGGGCGCACGAGTTCCGTCACCTTGTGCCCGAGCGCGGAAAGCCGCTCGCGCATCACGGGCGTTACTCGCCGCTCCACCTCGACCTCGCCCATGTATGGGCAGACGCGGGGAAACTCGAGCGCCTCTTGAATGTCCATTCCATATTCGAGCGCGTTGGTGAGAAGCCAGGTCTGGCCCATCGGCTGGTAATGCTCGCCCATCACGCCAAAGCACATCGCCGGTTTGCCGTCCCGCGTCGCCATCCCGGGCATGATGGTGTGCGCGGGCCGCGCATTGGGGCTGAGGCTGTTCGGATGGCCGCGCTCGAAGGAGAAGCACAAGCCGCGATTCTGCATCAGCACGCCGGAGCGTTCGGCGACGATGCCGCTGCCCATGGTTTGATAGATCGAGTTGATGAGGCTGCAGGCATTGCCGTCGCGATCGACGACTGAGAGGGTGACCGTGTCGCCGTTGGCGGTGAATGCGCTCTCACCCGGCGCCGGGAGAGCGGGAAGGGAGCCCTCGTCGTCGATGAGCCGGGCAAGGGCGGCGAGGTAGTCGGGCGAGATAAGCCGGCTGACCGGCGTTTCGCGGCGGCGCGGGTCGGCGACAAACGCGTCGCGGTCACGGTAAGCCAGGCGCGCGGCCTCGATGTGCCGGTGGTGCCGCGTCGCGCCGTCCGGTCCGTCGGGGGCGGGACCGAGCGCTTCGAGCTGGCCCAGAATCATCAGGGCGACAATGCCCGGGCCGTTCGGCGGGCACTGCCAGACGTCGAGGCCCCGCCAGCGGAGGCGGATCGGCTCGACGAACTCGGCGCCAAAGCGGCCGTTGGCGAAATCCTCTTCCGTCTGCACGCCGCCCGCGCTCTTAAGCGTCGCCGCCATGTCGGCCGCGACCGGCCCGGTATAGAAGGCGTCCGCGCCGCGCGCGGCGATCGCGCGCAGCGTGCCGGCGAGCGCCGTCTGGACGAAAAGCTCGCCCTCCTGGGGCGCCCGGCCGCCGGGGAGGAAGAGCTTGTTTCCGGCGCGGCTGAGCTTCTCGACCTGCAGCGACCAATCCCACGCCACGCGCGAGTGCACCGGAAAGCCGTCCTCCGCGCAGCGGATCGCAGGCTGCAGCAATTCGTCGAAGCCCTTGGTCCCGTGAGCGTCGAGCAGCAACTGCCAGCCGGAAACGGCGCCGGGGATGGTGACGGCGTGCGGCGAGATATTGTCGCGCGCGGCGGGACCGGCGGCTTCGATCGCATCGATCGAGGCGGCGGCGGCCGAATGGCCGGAGCCGTTGACCGCGACCACCTTGCCGCCGCCGGCCGGGGCGTAGAGGCAGAAGCAGTCGCCGCCGAGTCCGGTCGACTGGGGTTCGACGACCGCGAGCACGGCGCAGGCCGCAACCGCCGCGTCGACGGCGTTGCCGCCGGCGCGCAGGATCTCGATGGCGGTCAGCGAGGCGATCGGCATCGATGTCGCCGCCATGCCGTTGGCGGCGTAGACGGGGCTGCGTCCGTTCTGATGGAAATCCCGCACAGGCGCTCCGCTTTGGCTGACGTAGAAACAAGCCTACGATGATAGCCCATAGGTTAAGCCGGCTCGCGCGCAGCTTTGCAACATCCGCTTTGCAACGGACCCGATTTGCACGAATCTTGCGTCCGCGCTCGGCAAGAGAGAGGCAGCGATGGACTTTGATCTCATCATTCGCGGTGGAACCGTCGTCACGGCGGCCGACGTCGGAAGAAGCGACATCGGGGTCAAGGACGGCCGCATCGTCGCCTTGGCCGACAACCTGCCGCGCGCCGCCTCCGAGATCGATGCGTCGGGCCTCCTGGTCCTTCCCGGCGGCATCGACAGCCACGTCCATTTCGACCAGCCGATGGGGCCGGGCATCGTGATGGCGGACGGGTTCGAGAGCGGCACCCGCAGCGCCGCGGCGGGCGGCAACACCACCGTGCTCTCGTTCGCCCTGCAGCCGCGCGGCCAGTCGCTCCGCCAGAGCGTCGAGGACTATCATAAGAAGGCGAAGGGGCGGAGCTACGTCGACTACGGCTTCCACCTCATCGTCACCGATCCGACGCCGGCGGTGCTGGGGCAGGAGCTTCCGGCGCTGGTCAGCTCGGGTTACCCGTCGTTCAAGGTGTTCATGACCTACGACGATCTGGTTCTGACCGACCGGCAATTGCTCGAGGTGTTCAGCGTCGCGCGCGAGCACGGCGCGTTGGTGATGGTCCATGCGGAAGGCTACGACCAGATCAAGTTCATGACCGACCGCCTCGAGCGCGAAGGCAAGACCCATTCCTACTATCACGCGGAATCGCGGCCCGAATTGGTCGAGCGGGAGGCGACCCATCGGGCGATCTCGCACGCCGAATTGATCGGCGTCCCGATCATGATCGTGCACGTCTCGGGCCGCGAGGCGATGGAGCAGATCCAGTGGGCGCGCGGGCGGGGGATGAAAATCTACGCCGAAACCTGTCCGCAATATCTCGTGCTGACCGCCGACGACCTCAAGGGCCTCAACATGGATATGAGCGGGGCGAAGTATGTCTGCTCGCCCCCGCCGCGCGACCGCGTCTCGCAGGACGCGATCTGGCGCGGACTCGAGGGCGGCGTGTTCCAGACCTTCTCCTCCGACCATTGCCCGTTCCGGTTCGACGACGAGGCCGGGAAGAAGCACCCGAAGGCGCGGACCTCGTTCCGCTGGGTGCCCAACGGCATCCCGGGCGTCGCCGCGCGGCTGCCGATCCTGTTCTCCGAAGGCGTCGCGAAAGGCCGCATCTCGCTCACGGAGTTCGTCGCGCTGACGTCGACCAACCACGCCAAGATGTACGGGCTCTATCCCCGCAAGGGTTCGATCATGATCGGCGCCGACGCCGACATCGTCCTGTGGGACGCGGACAAGAAGGTGACGCTGACCCAGGACCTGATGCAGCACGGGAGCGACTACACCCCCTACGAAGGCATGGAAGTGACAGGCTGGCCGATCAAGACGCTGCTGCGGGGCCAGCTCGTCGCCGACGAGGGCCGGGTTGTCGGCGCGCCGGGAATGGGTCAGTTCCTGCCCCGCGAGACGACACGGCGCCCGGAGCCGGCGGCTCGATCGTGAGGGGTTGGAAATCCAAGCCGGGCGCAACAAAACCCAAGCCGGGGACAATAAAATCCAAATCCGGCGCATCAAAATCCAAGGAAAAAACAACAAAATCCAAATCTCTTTTATAGGCTTTTCAATGGGTTACGATTTTTTTGGCTACCCCCTCGTCCTGAGGCGCCCCGGAGGGGCCTCGAAGGACGCTCCCGCGCCAGCCAATCAGTGCCCCCTGGAGCATCCTTCGAGACGCGCCTGCGGCGCTCCTTGTATCTCCACTGTGTCGCGCCGAGCCGCTAAGGTGGGCGTCGCGGCGGCGGATGGGAGCCCTGACGCTCCTCGGGTTCACAAGCCCGCTCCTGAGC